>JACTVF010000213.1 GCA_019695435.1 Methanoregulaceae archaeon
GCTCTTCGTATCCGGCACCAGCATGATGATCGTTGCGGTCGTCGCCGTTCTCTTTTGGTGGCGGATCGCCCGTGCCCAGGCCAAATGGTACTGGATCGGTGCAGGACTATGGGCGGTGGCCGTTGCCATGAAGATCATCTGCGCCGTGCTCAGCACCAAGGTTGTGCTAGGCACGCTCAAGGGACTGCCGCATCCGCTTTACGTTGCCCTGGGTGGATTGGTCGCTGGCGTGCAGTCTAGTGTGTTTGAGATGGGGATCACCCTCCTAGCCGTGCTGATCTGGCGGCAACTGGGCCGTGATGCGAGTCGGGCGATCACCATCGGCGTCGGCGCAGGGGCGTTCGAGGCTTTCTTGCTGGGATTCGCTCCCATAGCGGCGGCAGTGTTCTTGATGTTGAACTCCGGCCCCGAAGCCCAGAAGGCTTCGGCAGAGCTAGGGAAGATAGCCGCCGCCACGCCGCTCTATTGGCTTGCCGGTCCCGTCGAGAGAATTATTGCGATTCTGTGCCATGCTTCCACCAGGGCGTTGGTGCTTCTTGGCGTCTGCAAGAAGAAGTACACGTTGGTGTTGTGGGGCTTCCTACTCTTCACGTTGCTCGATGGCTTGGCTGGGGGTGTCCACATTGCCGGTTTGATTGGGAAGATTTCGATGTGGTGGATCGAATTGGCGGTTCTGCCTTTCGCCATCGCCAGCGTCCCCATCCTGGTCTGGTGCTATCGCCGCTGGCCGGAAGCAAGAACCGACCGGACGCCCACGAATGAAATGATCTAGTATTCTTGGCAAGGGGCGGTGAGGTGGGTCTTCCGGTCCCTATCCTTGAGATGCGCCTTCGGGCTGGAACAGCAGTTTAACCGAGGGTCGGGATAGCACGATGATCGTGAACACCCCGAGGACGGTTCCGAACGGCATCACGATACACTCGATTCCAGCCACGACGAAACAGTACAGGTAATGGACCCGCCGGGCTAGGAATCGCCCCGCAAGAAGGATCGCAGTGGCAAGACTCCATCCAGCAAGGATCACCACCGACGCTATGGCAATGAGGAACCACCCCAAGAAAGGTGGCGGCCCCTCGTGGCCGGGCCGACCAGAAAATGCACCGCAGACCAAGGCGATTCCCAGCGCCAGATGGATGAATGGAAAGCAGGCAATAAGGGCAGTGATTCCGCCGACCACATAATGGAAGATCGACAAGAGCCGCAGATGTTCGTCGTCCTGGTTCATTGGCGGTCTCCTATTCCACTGGATCACAATCCGCTGATTACTCGGTCGGCATGTCAGGCAACTCAAATTTCGGCAATGGGCGGCCCGTTTCGAGCAGGCTCTTCAGTCCGCTGAGGATAATGGGCCAGCCACGGCAGTCATCCTCTCAATCACGCCCCTCATTATGGGCACAGGCAGTCAGAGATGCAACTGCTGCTCAAACGGCCCCCGAACCTTTCTCGGCCAGACTTGTCTATGCACAAGAAGGAGACCCGCAAGTGAGCCGCCTCACCTCCAGTTCATCCGGTTCCGAGTCATCATCATCCACCCCTGGATGATACGGGACCGGTCTTGGCTGAGAGGACTACCAGGTACACCACAAGCCCCACTCACCAGAACGGTGAGTGGGGCTTTTTTCGTTAACAACTCTAACCCGAAGGAGGAGTTTTTCTCGGTTCCTGATGCTCTGGCGGCTGCGTTGGCCAAAAGAATCGCTGGACGATTGGGCAAAAGGGCCGAATCACCCCCAACTCTGTTGGAGGTCCAAGATGGACGAGAAAGTCCACGTCAACGTCGGCACCATTGGTCACATCGATCATGGCAAGACCACCCTCACCGCCGCCATCCTCGCTGTCCAAGCGAGGAAGGGCCGGGCCACGTCCAAGACCTACGGCGAAATCGCCAAGGGCGGGACGTTTCGTGACCCCAGCAAGACGGTCACGATCATCACCAGCCACGTCGAGTACGAGACGGAGCGACGGCACTACGCCCACATCGACTGCCCCGGTCATGCAGACTACATCAAGAACATGATTAGCGGGGCGGCGCAGATGGACGGAGCCATCCTGCTCGTCTCGGCGGCCGACGGCCCGATGCCGCAAACCCGTGAGCACATCCTGCTGGCCAGGCAGGTGGATGTTCCCAACGTCGTCGTGTTCCTCAACAAGTGCGATCTGGTGGACGACGTGGAACTGATCGAACTGGTCGAGCTTGAGGTCCGTGACCTGCTCACGAAGTACGGGTTCGACGGCAAGAACGTCACCTGCGTGCGTGGCAACGCCAAGGCCGCCTTGGCTGACCCCGTGCATGAGGGCGGCTGCATCGAGGAACTGATGATCGCCCTGGATCGTGACATCCCTGACCCGGTTCGGCACGTTGATAGGCCCTTCCTGATGCCCATCGAGGGCGTCCACAGCATTGAAGGGCGTGGAACCGTCGTCACCGGACGGATCGAGCAGGGACGTGTGCGGCCGGGAGACAAGGTGGAGATCGTCGGCTTGCGGGAGACGCTCACGACCGTCTGCACCAGCGTCGAGCAGTTTCACCGGTTGCTTGACGAGGGTGTCGCCGGGCAGAACGTGGGCTGTCTGCTCCGGGGCATCCGGCACGAGGCCGTCGAGCGAGGCCAAGTGCTGGCCGCCCCGAAGGTGATCGAGCCTCGCACACGGTTCCGGGCCGAGGTCTACGTCCTCTCGAAGGAGGAGGGTGGAAGGCACACGCCGTTCTTCACCGGCTACACGCTCCAGTTCTTCTTCCGCACGACGGACGTGACCGGCACGACGACCCTCGTGAAGGCCGACATGGTCCTGCCGGGCGATGGTGTCGCTCTGGACATTGCACTTCAGAAGCCCATCGCCCTGCACAAGGGGAGCCGGTTTGCCATTCGTGAGGGTGGCAAGACGGTTGGCTCGGGCGTCGTGACCGACGTGGTCGAGTAAGCTCGCTGGCCCCTCTTTACGCCATGCGTGAAGAGGGGCCTTTCGCTGCGCCAGGATTATTGTACAGAGGCTTCCGCTTTTCAGCACGCCAGAACTACGACCTATACGTCTTTCGCTTTCCTGGCGCAATCCTGGGGGCTCAGGCGGGAACGTTCAATTCATCGACCATCTTGTACGCTTCATACTGTTTCGCCAAGTCCTCCATTCCAACGTACCGCCAGGCAGCGGCCCAGGCGGCCCGCATCTCAGGACTGTCGACGCCACCCCAACCAAAACGATAGAAGATCGGGAACTCTTCTGTGGTGTGCTCAGGCTTGGGAAGCCGTCTCATTGTTGCTGCGCAATCCAATTCTCGGCTAACCTTCGGGCTTCTGCAAACTCTGGGCTGTTGGGGAACGAATGCAAATGTGCGGGGTAGACTTCAAAATCGCATAACCCTTCCCGCCCAACAAATCGTAAGGCAGGAAAATACACGGCATCGGCCTTCCACCATATTGGGCTGGGGTCAATGATACGCCAAGTTACCGTCCCGTCTCTTGTTCGTCCCCGACACTCGACCCAGGCGTGTTCACAAACAATACGGTCTTGTCTGATGATTGCGCATCCTTCGACATAGGTTGCCTTGCCGCCAAGCTCCCATACGAGGCGAAAGGCATTGTCACAACATTGCTGACGACGTGCGCAGATATAGGCCCCATACGCTCTTGAGAGTCGTTTGCTCTTCTTCATGAGTAACCGCCCCCTTCTTCATCGTCATGCCATACGCTTTCAAGAACATTCCAACTGTTGCTCGACTTGCGTTGCATCTTATCTGCGCATTTCTGCGCAGCCTCGGGCGTCTTGTGCAAGTGTCCGCAATTGTTGGTAAGTTCTTCTCTGCCGTCTTTGATAATGTATTCGACGGCCCGAAATCGGTTGCACTTCATCATTCACCTCTCTTTTCACCACACACATCCGTGCCCGGCGAGCATGGAAGCCCTGACCTATGGCAAAGCCTCTCCAGTTCGTCCATTGCCATTGTGGCCTAACTCCTCAGACTCGGGATCAAGGATTCTTCAGAGCATATCATGGGCGGACAAGGGGCAAGTTCTCGGAAAAGTCGCACGAAGTCGGGCATTTCCGTACATTTCACAGAAGGCCCAGCGGCGGCTTCGGATGGGCGGCGGCCAATGAGCCAAGGACCATCTTCCGATCAATGTACATTGAAGCCAAGAGCCATAAGACGGCTGGCAAGATGGGTAAGCTGATGAGCCGGTTTCGCTCATTGGACAAACTGGACGGATTCTGGCAAGGATCTCCGCCTCCCTTTTGTCCGATGTCGGACAAAAGGGAGGCTCGCACGGCTCAAATCACCGAGGCTGGTCCATAGATACTGTATGCGATTTGCCGATTTCCTGATCTTCGATGAGGCAGCCCGAGCGGTCTTTACCGATCTCGACGATCAGCGTGCCTTTCGCTGCTACCTGGAGCGGTTGGAGGAAACAGCCCGCCGGTATCCCGGCACGTTCCTGGCCGAGGCCGCAGCCTCCCGCAAAGGAGTGGCCTTCAGGCAGAAGGCGCTCGACGACACCGAACATGCCGTGTTCGCCGGGCGGCTAGCCGACCGGTTGCCCACGAAACCTGCCAAGGGCGACTACGGTAATTTCCTTCGTCGGGGTATTCTCCAACAGGGCCAAGTGCTCGGTGACATGAAGTGGGGCGAATGGGAAGTCACGAAAGCGGTCCTGGAGCTTGGTGGCGTTGATCCTGCCGCCGTCACCAACCCAAAGACCACGCCTGCACAGCGAATGGCACTCTTGGGGCAAGTCAACTGGGCGAGCGTCACCTTGCCCCGGCTCAAGACAGCCCTCGGTGGGTCTCTCCGAGTCCCGGACGACTGGAAACGGCAATTCGCCATCGAGAAGCTGAAACGGATCAAAGCTGCCGTGGAACAAGGAACACCATTGAACGCCGAGGACGGGAAACTGCTCA
>JACTVF010000214.1 GCA_019695435.1 Methanoregulaceae archaeon
CTGCAGGGCAAGGGCTTCTCCCTTATAGAATGCGGCATCCTCTGATTTCGGGTCAAGCAGAAGGGCCTGGTCAAAGGCCGCGACTGCAGCAGCACCATCATTTTCATGGAACAGGACTTCGCCTTTTGCAAGCCAGATAAACGAGTTCTCCGGTTCGAGAGCGAGCGCACGGTTGAGCGCATCGAGTGCCCTTGGGAAGTCCTTGATCTCCATGAGGGAGCGTCCCCGGTAATACTGGATGACGGAAGTCTCAGGGCCCAGGGTGAGTGCGAGGTCAAAGATCCCTGCCGCATCCTGGTGCCGCCCCATCATAAAGAGGGCGAGCGCCTTCCTGAATGCGTAATCCTGCACACCGGGAGCGATTTCCAGAGCACGCTCGAATGCCGGCAGCGACTCTTCAAAGCGTTCCCGTTCGAAGAGCACCAGTCCTTTCTGGTACCATCCAGCCGCACAATCTTCGTCGAGTGCGAGTGCCTGCCCGAATGCATCCTCCGCGTCATCATGAAGCGCAAGGTGGGAATACGCGATGCCCTTATAGTACCAGGCGGCGGCATTCTTTCCGTCAAGGGCCAGCACCCTGTCGAACGCTGCAACACCCTCCTCCCATTGTTCGTTGTGCAGGAGGGATTTTCCACGGTAAAGCAGGGTAAAGACATCTTTAGGCTGGCGTTTTTGCGCCTTTGCAAATGACTCGGCAGCTTCCTTGAACCGGTTGAGCCGGTAGAGGGCATAGCCCTTGCAGGCGTGAATGCGGGCATTGCTGCTGTCATATTCAAGGGCGCGATCGAACGCGATCACGGCATCCTCGTACCGGTATAGCCGGGCGAGCGCTGTTCCCATGACAAAATGGGCGATCGCATTCTCAGGGTCGAGCGCTATAACCCGGTCAAAGAGCGTAAGGGCATCTTCATAGCGCCGAAGTTCAGAGAATGCCTGTCCCTTTTTGAGCAGTGCGCCGATATGGTTGCCGTCGAGTTCGATCGCACGGTCAAAAGCGGGGATCGCCTCCTCATACTTCTTGAGCGCAAAATACGCGCAGCCTTTCTCGTACTGGATGCGGGCACTTTCCCGTCCCTGACGGATGCACCGGTCAAATACCTCAATTGCATCCTCGAATTTCTCCAGCCGGGCGAGCGCAAGTCCCGCCTGCTCCAGCGCATCGGTGTTCTCCGGGCTGATCTTAAAGGTTTTTGCAAAGGCCGCGATGGCTTTTTCATCCCGCTGCAGTTCGACATAGGCAAGGCCTAGGTGATAGAAATTATCTGCAGAGCTTGGATCTGCGGCACATGCTGATTCAAAGACCTCGGCCGCCTCTTTGAAGCGCTTTGAGGCTTCCAGGGCAAGGCCTTTTGCCGAGAGAATGGCTGCATCTTTGGGGGTGATCGTGAGCGCGTGATCGAATGCGCCAACTGCTTCTTCGTTCTTACCCATTGCGGCAAGAGCGCGTCCTTTATGATAAAATGCCGGCGGGTAATCTGTCAGCAGGCCGAGAACATGGTCAAACGCCGCGACCGCTTCCTCGTTGCGTGAGAGCTGGATCAGGCCAAGTCCCATGTCGAACCAGGCATGTGCATTTGCATGGTCAAGTTCAAGCGAGCGGGAGAAGGCTGGCACGGCATCGGCATACCGTCCCAGGGTTGAAAGGGCGACGCCCTTGTAATACCAGGCCTCGGCGAAATCCGGACGGATCTCGATGGCCTTGTCTGATGCCTGGATGGATTCATCGTCCTGCCCGAGGCTATGCAACGATATGGCCTTGTTGAGTGCAGATTCCGCGCTCTTTGGGTCGCATTCAAGCGCACGTTCATATGCATCGATGGAGTCCTGGTACAGTCCCTGTGCAGCCAGCGCGACACCCCTGAGGTGGTGTGCAGGTGCATACTTGGGCAGGAGGACGAGCGTCTGGTCAAAGGCCTGGATAGCCTCGCGGTAGCGTTCAAGCTTAAGGAGCGCAGCCCCGCGGTGGAACAGGGCACGGTCGAGGTGAGGATCGCTCTCGAGTGCCAGGTCAAAGGAGAGGATCGCTTCCTCGTACCTCCCAAGTTCGTAGAGAGCGAGTCCCTTGTGGAAGTGTGCATCCGGGTAGTTGGACTCCACTTCCAGCGCGTGGTCGTAGGCATCGATAGCCTCATCGTAGGTGCCCAGATCAAAGAGCGCACGGCCTTTCTGGTACCAGGCATGGAAGTTATGGGGGTTCTCTGCAATGGTCCGGTCGAAATCCTTGAGAGCCTCGCCAAACCGGCCCAGATTATAGAGCGAGATTCCCTTGCGCATCCGTGCCTCGGCATACTTGGGCTTGAGCGCGAGGGTCTTCTCAAAGGCGGCAACGGCATCCTGGTGCCGGCCAAGGCCGTCAAACGCCCGCCCTTTCTGGAAATAGACTAGTGCATTCTCCGGGTCGTAGACCAGCGCCCGGTCAAAGGCGTCGAGCGCTTCCTGGTACTTCCCGAGCTTGGAGAGTGCAACGCCCTTGAAATAAAATCCCGGGGAGTTGCTGGTGTCCTTTTCAAGATTCCTCTCGAATGCATCGATGGATTCCTGGAAACGCCCGAGCTTCTGGAGCGCAAAACCCTTGTAGTAAAAAACTTCGGTATACCCGGATTCTAATTCAAGTGCCCGGTCGAACGCGGCAATCGCATCCTGGTATTTCCCGAGATCGAGGAGCATCTTTCCCTTGTTGTACCATGCAGGGGCAAAGGATTCCCGTATCCCGATAGCCGCTTCGAAAGAGGCAAGTGCCTCTTTCTGCCGGCCGGAGCTCGCGAGTGCAAGGCCCATATGGTAATGGGCGTCGCTGTTGTTTGCATCGATCTCAAGGAGGACCTCAAAGACCTGGAGCGCCTCTTCGATACGGCTGATCTTTTCAAGCGATAATCCCTTGTAAAGGAAGGCCGCGGTGCTGCGCTGGTTGAGCGAAATAGCGTTATCAAATGCGTCGATGGCATCCTGGTACCGCCCCAGATCAAAGAGGGCCCTTCCGTCTTTGATCCAGCCCTCCTCCTGATCAGGATTCAGTTTAAGGGCCTCTGCATACGCATTCACGGCCTCCTCTGTCCGCCCGAGGACATTCAGGGCGTCTCCTTTCCGCATCCAGATCCCGCCGAGCGCCGGGTTGATGTCGAGAGCCTTATTGAATGCCGTAACGGCGTCGGCAATCTTGCCCAGATCCGAGAGCAGGATACCTTTTTTTACCAAGCCGTCGGCATTGTCCGGGTCTATCTCCAGCCCTTTCGTGAATGCGGCCAGTGCATCCTGTTTTTTTACGAGCCGGTCAAGCGCGGTTCCCTTCTGCATCCAGACACCGACAAGATTCGGGTTCAGAGAGAGAATGCGATCGAAGGTTTCCACCGCTTCCGCATACCGCTGGAGCACCATGAGGGATTCGCCGCGGCAGACCAGTGCCTCCATCTGCGAAGGATTCGCCGCGAGGCTGCGGTTCAGCGCCGCGACGGCCTCATCGTGCCGCCCGAGCCGGGCAAGGGCAATGCCCTGGTACGTGAACGCCTCAACAAGTGAGGGATTCATCGAAACTGCCGTATTAAGCGCGGCGAGGGCCTCATCGAACTTCCGTGACTGAAGATATGCAATACCCTGGTAATAGTAGGTCGAGGCATTGGAAGCGTCAAACGAAATGGCATCGGAAAATGCCTGTATCGCCTCATCGTACCGCTCACGCTGGATAAGCGAGATCCCCATGTAATGATGGGCAAGGGCATTTGCCGGGTCATGTTCGAGGGAACGTTCAAACGCCCCGATGGCCTCCTCATACCGTTCCCGGCCGGCATAGGCTATCCCGAGATAATAGAGCGCGTGCGGGTTATCCGGTTCCAGCGCCAGCATCCGCTCAAAGGTCTTTATCGCATCATCATACCGTTCACGCTGGGCGAGGGCGATACCTTTCTGGTACAGGGTCTTTGGATTGTCAGGCTCGATCTCCAGCGCCTGATCATAGGAGATGATTGCTTCCAGCTGCTTGCCGAGCCGGGCAAGGGCATTGCCCTTCTCGTAGAACGCACGGGCACACCGGCGGTCGATCTCAAGTACCCGCTCGAATGACCTGATCGCCTCCTCAAAACGGGAAAGCTCGGAAAGAGAGATACCCTTGTAGTACCATGCCCAGACATCGCGGGGAGCACCCTCAAGGGCATGGTTGAAGATCGTGATCGATTCGTCATACCGTCCCAAGGTGACAAGCGCCATCCCCTTGCGGACCATGGCCTCCGTGTTCTTCGGGTTAAGGCCGATTACCTTGTCAAACGACGAGATCGCATCATCAGAGGCACCCAAGTGGGCATGGCAGATCCCCTTATAGAGCCAGGCATCGGCAAGGCTTGGGTTCTGTTCGACCGCCTCTTCAAACGCGGTGACTGCATCCTTCCACCGCCCGAGATGCATGAGTGCGATCCCTTTTTCATAGAGTGTGGTCGTATTCTGCGGAGAAAGGGCGAGCACGGCATCGTAGGCCGCGACGGCATCGGCATACCGCTCTTTTTTAAAGAGCGTTGCTCCGCGGTGATACAGCGCAAGCGTGTGGGTGGGATCGATCGCCACCGCCCGTTCGAATGCAAGGAGTGCCTCGTCCAGCTCGCCCTGTTTTGCGAGGGCAAGTCCCTTGTTGAAATACGCATTGACATAGTTTGGGTAGATGGCTATTGCCTGATCGAACGCCTCGATCGCGGGCTGCAACCGTTCCGCTTTTAACAGCGCACTGCCCTTGTCGTACCATGCCTGTGCATTATCTGGCTTGAGGGCGATACTCTTGTTAAACGCATCCAGGGCCTCGTCGAACCTGCCGGTCTTTACCAGAAGCTGGGCTTTCTGGTGGTAGGCCTGTGCATTGCCCGGACTATCGATCAGGGCCCGGTCAAATTCCTGGATTGCATCCTCGCTGTT
>JACTVF010000215.1 GCA_019695435.1 Methanoregulaceae archaeon
CCATCATCGGCCTGGTCACCGAGAATGTTTATTTTGGCGGCAAACTGATCATCCCGGCGGGCACGGAAGTTCACGGCATGGCGCAGACCGACCGTCAACGCGAGCGCATCGCCGGCAACACCAGTTGGACTTTCGTCTGGCAGAATGGCGAGGAGATGCGGATCAAGGCCATCGCCCTGGACCGCGAGTTTGACAACAGCACCAACCAGTCCGGCTGGGCCATCACCGACGGCAGCGCCGGGTTGCGCGGCCAGATCATCAAATCCGACAACCTGGCCGACATCAAACTGTTTGCCGCCACGTTCCTGTCCGGCGCGGCCAGCGCCCTGACGGAAAAGCAGCAGACCATCTTTGGCCCCATCAATAGTCCCACGCTCAACAACGCGCCCTTTGCCGGAGCGCAGGCGGTGCTGCAAACCTATGCCCAACAAATTCTGGATTCGATCCAGAAGAACGGATTCTACGTCCGCGTGCCCAGCGGCACGCAGTTTTATCTCTACGTCCTGCAAACCATTGACCGCACCGATGCCACGTTTGGCGGTGTGGGCTTGGTTGAAGAAAAGGATGAACAACCTGTAACCACACCAAACCGATGAAAACGTATCATCTCATTCCACTATTGTTTCTGACCGCGTGTTCGACCACGCCCAAACTCACGTTGCAACCATTGCCGCCACCGCTGGCAGCGGATAATTCCGCCGTTCGTTATCCTGAAATTATCAATGCCTACCATATCGGGCGTTACGTTGACCCGAACGACGATTTGGTGATGCACGAGCAGCACGTCGTTTATCGCGTCGAAGAAAATACCCGCTGGGACTTCCATCCCGGCGCCATTGGCAGCAGTGCAACATCACCATCACCCCGCGACGCGGCGTTCAGTGCGCTGCCCGTCAACGACGCGGTGCTGGCCGAAGTAAACGCTCAAAGGCTGGCCACAACTCAAATCATGCTGGAGGCAAGAACCCTTTCGGCGGCGTTGGCCCAGTTTCAAGCCGCGTTGCAACAGACCAAAACCAATTTGCAGGAAACAGCGGTGTTGCGCGCCACGGTCAACACAATGCGGAAGCGGCTCGATGCACTCGAAACCGCACCGACACAACTGCCACAACCGTTCATTGCGCCCTCGACCAATGAACCGCCGGATTCGTTGAGTCCGTAAGACACTTTGTCGGCAACCACGCCGACAATTCAAAACATAACAAACAACCAAAACCTCATTATGAGCACAAAGAAACCAACACCGCCAAATGGCGCTCCCGGCGCAAGTACGCCCCCCGAAACCACCACTTACCGGATTAATCCGGAGGTGGAGGCCAAAATTGACGCCTACATCAAGGAAAATCCCAAGTATTGGGCCTACGTCCAAGCCATGCCCCGTGACCGGTTGGAACGCACGGTCGTCCTGAATGAAGTGCGCCAGATTGACCGCCAACAGCGGATGCGCGAGGGCATCATGAAGCGCATCAACGCCAGTCCCGAACTCAAACAGGCTTACGAAACGCTGGTCAAAAACGTGCCCGAAGGTCAGCGCGAGGAGGTCATGACCCAGCTCGCCCGGCAGACCCAGCGCACTGTTGCCCGCTCGCAAGGCCAGCGCCAAGCCAAAGGGGAGGCTGTCGGCGTTTGAACGAATATCAACGCCCATCCCGCCTCGTTCAGCACGGGCGGGACGGGCGGGGTCCCCTCCCTCAGTGCTGTTTTCCAGCCATCTTCTCAGGCGGAGTTTGAGTATCTTCAGGCCACAGACGCGGCTCACCATCGAACACGGCTTCCACGACTTCTCGGGTGTCTCCGCTCCAGGGAGCGGTTTTACCGGCTTTGATTTTCACTTTCACCGGCACCCACAGAACTTTTGATTGTTTCCCCTTGGTCCAAGGCAACTCGGCGCTGATTTCTTGTACCATCGTTGCAACCGCGTAAGTAGCGGGTCCGGTAAGTCCTGATACGACCAGCCATACGTTGCCCGCGGCACGGCGTTGCGCCGCAATAATGCCGTACATGGTCCAAGCCTTTCCATCAGCCGGAACACCATGTGGCATGCCGTCGAGAATGAAAGCCGAGGTCTGGTTGCGCCTCACTCGTGACGCAATCGAAGCGTATTCGGAACGAAGCTCGCGCCAGGTCAGCGCAAAAGCACTGCGAAAGTGCCGGATTGACTTGGGAAGCCAGACGAAGAAAAAGGGCACCTGTTTGCCCGCCCGAAAGCGCGGCACCTTAAACTGCTCAACCCCGAACATGCGCGAGAGAATCACTTCGCTGCTCAGGGATGCGAGAGGTGAACCAATGGAAATGACCGAGGCCTGATCCTCTTCAAGGATGCGGTGCCAACGTTCGGAGTGCATTGCTGCCGGGTCGATCGGCATTCGCCAAAGCACGGGCTCAATATCAAATTCACGGTGGACATCGAGCTTGGATACCTGGGTCAACAAATTGGCCAGCGATTTTGTATCCCAAAGGCTGATATCGTTACGCCGTTCTTCCGGGCGGGGTTTCGCTCCCAGCATGAACACCACACGAGAAGAATCCATCAATGGCTCCAAGACGCCCCGGGTTTCCAAAATGGGCAACTGCTGCAATCCAAGACCGCGCTTCCGATAATACGTGTTGAGTGCAACCAGGACGGTCAACGTCAATCCGACTTTCTCCGGTTTGTCCCTGATTTTGGCCAGCATTCTGCGGTTGACGTAACATTTGGTTCCGGCTTCCTGATTGGCTTCATTGATAAGGGAGGTCAGGTGATTCAGATTAGAGCTCCCCTTTCCAGTAGTTTCACTTGCAATCAATCTGCTCAGGCGCAATGCGGGTTTTGCGTTCATGGCGCGATTTTATACTACGCGCCGCTCATTTTTGAAAGGCCATTCAAGGGACAACTTTTGGCCGTTTCAGCCAACCGGATAAGACGAAGAACTGTTCCTCCACGCGTGCCACTACAAACCGGATCATGGCCCAAAACATTTGAGGCGAGCACCAAGCTATACTCTATAGTGATACGCTAACCAACAGACGTATCAGATATGAAAACCGATACCCTATTAAACGTTTTCAGTTGTGATCAGCAATCAGAAATTCTCCGAGCGGCTTGCCGCTTGTTTTGCATAAGCATTCTCACCGTTGCTGACGCGCAGGTTCCACGGTCGCCGTCGGCCTTTTGATCCCCTCAAACCAGAATTCCACTTAGTGCGCCTGGCGCACTTTGCGGCGAACAAAAAGGTCTATCAAAGGCGCAAAAACTATGCGACGCGATGCGAATCTTATTGGACGGAAAGTGGCCAAACTTCGTTATCAACAAGAGCTGACCCAGGACATGCTTGTGGCAAGGATGCAGGTTCTTCAATGTAACATCACCCGTGCAGTGCTCAGCAATATCGAATTGCAAAAGTATGTAGCCACGGACAAACACGTTTTCTTCCTGGCGAAGGCGTTGAGGGTGGAAATCGCCGAACTCTTTCGACCGTGAGCCGAGGCCACACAGAAATATCTCAAGAAAATCATGGCAACGCGGCGAAACCATGTAGAATTGGACCGGCAACTTGACCTTTTCACAGCACGAAGGCCGACACATGACACCGTTGACCCAATACGGCCGGATGGCCGAGAAACACTGGCGCGAGCATCGCCCGAAGATGGTGCGCGACCTGGAACGCAAAGGGATTCTGCATCAGATGCTTCTGGAGGCGGAGGAAAAGACGAAGGACGAAATGGCTACACTGCGAGTGGAGTTGATAAAGCAGGGAAAAACGGCGCAACAAGCACAGACGCAAGCGTGGGAGATGGTGCGGGAGAAATACATCCTGCTCCCGCCCGAAGAGACCTAACCGTCGGCCACCGTCACCGTCACCACGACGAATCGCCAAAAAATCTCAACGCCTATCGCATCACCGAGGCTGATCGGTTGGGCGAGGGCGGGCCAAAGCAAAAGTTTCAGCAGAATCTGAAGGCCATCGAAGTGCTGCGGGCGTTGGACGCCGAGGAGCGCCAGGCAACACCAGATGAGAAAGCCGCGCTGGTCAAATATGTGGGCTGGGGCGCTATGCCCCAGGTGTTTGACGACTACAACCGTGAATGGGCCAAGGAGCGCGAGGCGCTTCAATCGCGCTTGGCGGACAATGAATACGAGCACGCCCGTTCGACCACTCTCAATGCCCACTACACTGCGCCAGTCGTCATCAACGCGATGTATCGCGCACTGGAACGGTTCAGATTTCAGCATGGTCGCGTGCTCGAACCCGCTTCCGGCATCGGCCACTTCATCGGATTGATGCCGGAGGACATGCTCCGCCGGTCCACCGTCACTGCCGTTGAGATTGATCCCCTGACGGCCCGCATTGCCAGGGCGCTTTATCCCGACACCGACATTCGCGCTCAACCGTTTGAACAGACGAAGCTCGCCAATGGCTTTTATGACCTCGCCGTTTCCAACGTCCCATTTGGCGATTACACCGTTCACGACCCGTGTTGGAACAGCTACAAACTCCAAATCCACGACTATTTCTTTGCCGCCGCGTTGGAAAAAGTTCGCCCCGGCGGCCTCGTCATGTTCATCACCTCGCGTGGAACGATGGACAAAATGGATTCAACGCTGCGCGAATTGCTCTCCACCCGTGCCGAGTTGCTTGGCGCGATCCGTTTGCCCAATGATGCGTTCAAACGTAACGCCGGCACGGAGGTTACGACCGACATCGTGATGCTCCGCAAACTGCGCCCCGGCGAAGCGCCCACCGGCCCCACGTGGAAAGAGACCGCCAGTTACACGAACGACACGGGCGAGGCGTTCACCATTAACGAATACTTTGCCTCCCGCCCGGAAATGATGCTTGGCCGCATGAGTTTCACGGGAAGCATGTATCGCGAGAATGAGCCGACACTTGAGCCG
>JACTVF010000216.1 GCA_019695435.1 Methanoregulaceae archaeon
GCTAAAAAATATAATGTTACACAATCACTTATTAGTTATTATCAAATAAAAGAAAGAAGGAAAAATGAAAAAATATTTTAAATATTTCTGGTATATTGTTAAACATAAATGGTATGTGGGTATTTTTTGTTTTAAAGAAGGATTATATTGGCGTGGAATTTTTCATGATATGCATAAACTAAGACCTTTTCCATTTTGGGCATATGCTAATTATTTTTATGGTAAAAATCATGAAATAAAAGGTGAAAGCGAAACAGGTTATTCAAAACCTAGTAAAACCTGTGACCCTAATTTTGATAAAGCATGGTTGTTTCATCAAAAAACACAAAAACACCATTATCAATTTTGGATTTTATTAGAAGACTGTGGGATTACTAAACTTATTCCAATGGATGAAAAATATTGGAAAGAGATGATTTGTGATTGGTATGGAGCTAGTATCGCAACGGGTCATGCAAACTTTACTAATTATAAAGAGAATACAAGAAAATGGTATTTGGCGCATAGACCTATTATAAAAATTAGTAATGATACTAGAAAATCAATAGAAAAAATGATGGGAATTGACCTTCATTTAGAGGAAGATTAAAATGCAAAAACCGGATAATGCAGATTTATATGATTGGGATTCTTTTATTGATTTTTTGAATATAAATCAACAGGTAAAACATCATGAATTACTTTGGGATTATTGGAAAATGGGATTTGTAAAAGCTATAAGTAATGTTATGAAAGAAAAAGAACTTGACAATATGAAGAAAATATGGGATAATATTGATAAAGTAGAAATTCATAATTTTTGGGATTAAGAAGGAGATATAATGAAAAAAGATTTATTCGATGATAGTGACACTTTAGAATGGGTTTTGAATGTTGAACCAAATATGTTAACATATAATAGAATTTATTCAAGAGAAGTTATTGATAATGCATTAAAAGAATTTGTTGAACATCCTTCAGCATTTGTAATAACTGGAACAACAAACGATGATGATACTATTCCACTTGTGAATGTTGTCGCTATAGTAGAAAACTATAGAATAGAAGAAGATAATAGTATTAAAATTTATGTTAAACCTGTAGCTTCAGGTAAATATTTACCTGATAATATGACTGTTTCATTAGTTGGTTATGGAAGTGTAGATACAAACAATGAAGGTAATGATATTATTAGTGCTTTGACAATAACAGTTCTAACTTTACAACCAGAACCACTTGAGGAAGAAACTACCGATGATGACAACCTTATTCTTAGATTTTAATAACCTTGCAATTAGGACTGTGTTTTCTGATAAGGATACTATCAATAATCCAAATCCTGATTTTAATCTCCATAGAGATGCTTTACTTACCTCTATCTTTTACAACATTAGGAATTTCAAACCTGATGAAGTAATCCTTGCCGTGGATGATGAAAATTGTTGGAGAAAGAAGATTTATCCAGAATATAAGGAACATCGTAAGTCCAAGAAAGATAACGATATTTTTCCGTGGAATTCTTATTATTCCTATATATCTGAATATATTGAGGAAATTAAGGTTATCTTCCCATTTGTCGTTTTAAAGGTTCCTTACTGTGAAGCCGATGATGTTGTCGCAGTTCTCACAAAACATCTCCAAAATGCCCTTAAAATCGTTGTGACAGCCGATTCTGACTACATTCAGCTATTGGATATACCAAATCTCAAGCTATATAATCCTTTGACCCAAAAATTCATTACAGATGATAATCCAAAACTTACAATGGAAATCAAAATTGTCGGTGGTGATGTGGGTGATAATATCCGTTCTATTGAGAAAAGGAAGAGGGGAGAAGACCCTATTCTCAAGACAAAGATTGGTGAAAAGACAGCCTTGAAATTGATTAAGACAAATGAATTGGTTCCCCTATTGGAAAGTAATGAGGAAATAAATAATAATTATAAGAGGAACAGACAATTGGTTGATTGGGGTTATATTCCTAATGTTCTTCAAACCAAGATACTTGAGATGTATAACTCATATACAATACCAAATTCTAGTGATTTATTTAATTTCTTTCTGAAACATAGATTGAGAAAACAAATGGAAGACATTTCATTAACCAAAGATTTGATAGCACCGTTGGTTAGAAAGAGATATGATTCAGAATTTAAAAGTATGTTTTGTGAAAAGGAGTAAAAAATGGGTATGCCATTAACACCCTATGAATGGGTTTTGATTTATATTTTTATGGCACTTGTAGTTATAACTCATTAAGGAGTAAGTGATGACCGAAGACGATGTTTATTTACCAACAATCAGTATTATCATGCCTGTTTACAATATCAAAAAAGAATTTTTAGATGAAGCTATTAAATCTGTAACAGAGCAGATATATCCGGGTTGGGAACTTTGTATTGCAGATGCAAGTGATGATTTCTTAACCAAAGAATATTCAAATACTTTCAGAATAAAGGTTGTTCGATTAGAAAAGAATTTGGGTATTGCTCTCAATACCAATGAGGCATTGAAATTAGCAACCGGAGATTTTGTTACATTTTTAGACCATGATGATTTGTTGGATAAACATTTTCTTTATCATTTTGTTGATTTCTTTTTAAAACAAGGTGATTTCGATATTTTATATTTTGATGAAGATAAAACCTCTGATGGTATAAATTTTGGTAATAGATTTTTGAAGCCAGTTTGGTCGCCTGATTTATTAAGAAGTTATAATTATATTTGTCATTCTGTTATCTATAAAAAAGATTTATTAAAAGATGGTCTAAGAGAAGGATTTGAAGGCGCACAGGATTATGATTTAATATTGAGAGCAACAGAAAAAGCAAAGAAGATTTGTCATATTCCTAGAATTGCTTATCATTGGCGTATGCATCCTAATTCAACTGCTCAAGATATTAATTCAAAAGATTATGCTAATGAATCTGGAAAGAAAGCTTTAGCAGAACATTTAATACGAATAGGAAGAAAAGGAATAGTTAAAGACGGATATGCTAAAACAGCATATAAAATTGAATATGAATTAGAAGAAAAACCGAAAGTTTCAATATTGATTTGTAATCATAATCAGGCTGCACTTTTAAATAAATGTATCACTTCGATATTAGGCAAGACAACTTATCCAAATTATGAAATAGTTATTGTTGAAAATAATTCAACCGATAGTGATATTTTTACTTATTATGAAGAAATTAAAAAGAATAGTGATAAGGTAAAGATACTCAAATGGAATTATAAATTCAATTTCTCTGCTATAAACAATTACGGTATTGACCATATAAATAATGAATATATCCTACTTCTGAACAATGATACGGAAATTATTAATCACGATTGGTTGGATAGAATGATGGAATATATTGTTCGGGAAGATGTTGGTGTAGTTGGAGCTAAACTTTATTATGCAGATGGAACGGTACAACATGCAGGGGTTGTTATATCTGCAAAAGCACCTCAACATGTAGCCCATAAAGCCAAGAGAACAGATAGTGGTTATTTTGGTAGATTACAAGTTGTACAAGATATAACTTGTGTAACTGGTGCTTGTATGATGATAAAGAAATCATTATGGAAGAAACATGGTGGTCTTGATATTAATTTAGCATATGCTTTCAATGATGTAGATTATTGTTTTAGATTATTTACTTTGGGATATCGTATTGTTTGGACACCATATGCAGAACTTTATCATTATGAATCACAGACAAGAGGTTATGAAGATACACCGGAAAAGAAGAAAAGATTCGGTGGTGAAATAAGATATATGAGTAATAGATGGGGTGAATTTTTAGCAAAGGGCGATACAATGTATCGGGTGGGATAATATGAATAAATTTAAAAAAGCTATAGAAAAATGGGGTATTGATTCTCAAGAAGATATGATGATTGAAGAAATGTCTGAATTAATTAAAGCAATATTAAAATATAGACGTAAACCAGAAGATGATGAAAAATATGAAAATGTTTGTGAAGAAATTGCAGATGTAAATATTATGTTAAAACAAATGAAAACATATTATACAAATTGGCCTAAATATCATAAAGAAAAAATGATAAGATTTAATTCTTTATTGGAGAAAAATAATGTATAGAGTTAATTTATGCATGGCAACATTTAACCGATTGGAATTAACAAAACAATCTATATCTTCCATAATTGAAACGGCATCTGATAATATTCCTTATATGATTTCCGTTCTTGATAATGGTTCAACCGATGGAACACCAGATTATTTAAAAAATCTTTTTGATGAAAAGAAGATACATAATTTGGTATTGATGCCTAAGAATATTGGTATATCAAAGGCTCATAATATTTTATGGAAACATTATGATGATATTGATTGTTATGCTAAGATAGATAATGACGTTACGTTTAATAAGAAAAATTGGTTAGATGATATTATGACTATATTAGACCATTGCCCTTCAGTTGGAGTATTAGGTTATAATGTAGAATCTAAAAATGCATATGGTGTTGTTGGTGAAAATGGTTATCGTTATAGAGTTAAGGGTGGTAATATCGGTGGTGCTTGTTTCTTTATTCCAAAAAGAACAAAAGAAAGATTAGGTTATTGGAATGAGGGATTTGATTTATATGGTGAAGAAGATGCAGATTATGGTTTTCGTATACTTATAACAAATAATCTTAAAAATGCTTACATGGAAGATGAAACCGTAATGAATCATTTACCAGATAATGATAGAGGATATATGGATTTTAAGGTTAATCAAAGAAAGAAAAATCTTGATGGTATACTTCATAAATATCAAATGCAATATAGAAATAATAAAGACAATAGCATATATCATAATTCTAATTCAATTAATGAAATAGAACATGTTTTTATGACAAATATAAAGGAATAATATGAAATTTTATGGTCAAAGTTT
>JACTVF010000217.1 GCA_019695435.1 Methanoregulaceae archaeon
TTCGCCCTCAATCACTCAATCAGGGGGGCAGCGAACACCCGCATGGCCAGGTTTGCGCCGCTTACCAAACCTCTGAAGAAACCAGTAAAGGCGGCCCTGCCTTGCCGTTAATCACCTCTGTTTTGAGCACCAGTTCGATATTCCTGTTCTCCCAGCCGGCCGGCAGTTGCTTGGCTATTTGCTCAAGGTATTGGGGTGTAACGACAAACGCGCTCGCGGCTTCGGTTCCATAGGGGCCAATCCCTGCTATGACCATAACCGGTCCCTCGGTGGTTGGATCATAGTAGCGCGCCACGATGGCATAGTCGGTGGAAACCGAGGAGTACGGCTTGGAGAAGTCAATGATCCAATCGGAATTCCGGGGGTTCTTTGTGTCCTGAATCTGCACTAAGGGGCTGGGCGTGAAATGAAACCTCAGGGGACCAACCAGGCGCATAGTCCACGCATTGTTGGTAGCTCCGATCAGGATCAGCGCCCGTGAATGCATATCTGTCAGACTGGTCTCGGCCTCTTCTTTGATTACGTGTGCGATGCCGTTCTGGTCGAGAATGCCTGCAACATTTGCCAGCGCCGTCGCGCTCGCTAAGGAGATGTGATGACTGGGGCTCGTAGTGTAATCACCGAAACTGGTGGTTTCAGTTTCCGAACTCAATGTCCTGGCTCTGTTGCCCGGTCCTACGACAATCAGAACAGGCTCCGCTGACTTGACCATCGGTCCCCAAAACCTGTCGATGACGGCGCCTTTGGCGGCAGAGGCCCTATTGTAAGCATAGGTTCCAAACGCAGCCGCCACCGCAAGCAGCGCCGTCGCGCTCAGGATGCCGATAACCAAACGACGACGTCCCGCAGGCGCCTGGTTTCCTGTGGAAGGGAGCAGCTCTGTTACAGGTTCTGGCCGCGCTTCGGGTGCTTCCGGCCCCCGCAGCAGGAACTCCGGCACGTAGGAGCCGAGCGGAAGTTCGATCTGCACCCGCGAGCCGCTGCCAGTCTCGTGATAGTACTGCGCGATTCGCTTGCGTACCTCGCCGGCGCTCAGGCGGACCACCGGATCGGCGCTGGTGTCGTAATCGGGATCGCGTCCAAAAACCTCCACTCCCAGGGTGCGTTCTTTCAAGTCGCCGGAACGGCCGTCAAGGGTGGCGTCAACAATGTACTTCAGCATCGCCGGGTAGCGCTTGCTGCTCTGAAAGTGATAACTGGCGAGCATGGATTCCAGCTCTTTCAGGACCAGATTGCGCTCTGCCTCTGAGGCAGGTACCCATTGTCCCGGGGGATGCGCACTTCGAGTCATCTTTAGCCCTCAATCACTCCATCGGGGGGTAGCATACACCCACATGGTTAGGCTTGTCACGGGTGGTTTTAAGCCTCCAAAGGGCAGAGGCGGCAGCAACTTCCTAATAATAGAATCCACCCAAACTGTTTGTATTCAGCAGGATGTAAATATGATCAACCTGTGAATGAAATGTAACATACTGTAGCAGCCTTGCGTGAACCAATGCCCAGGAGAACAATGCGTGTGGTTAAGGTTCCGTCCATTTCCGGCGGCCTGCAAGATTGTGCCTGTGCTGGAGTGCAGGGGTGCGGACATTGAGCAAGACAAGTGTCTGCGGCATCACCGCTGGATGGATGGAAGTTTTCCTAACCTCCTTGCCGCATGCTGGATCGCCGCTTGTGTCAATTCGGGAACAGGCGCGATGAAACACCCTGCAGGCGTTAAGGATTTTGCAATCTTCCTGAGGGAAGACGCGACAGGCCGAGGGTGCTGTTGTCCTCGATATGTTGTGCAACCATGTTTAAGGTTTTTGCCGGTATTCAACGAGAAATTGTTGAATGCCGGAAGCTCATTGTCACTAGGAGGCACCAAATGACGCTACGTGGAATATTGAGACCCATCATCGGGTCCGTATTCGTAATCTTCATGCTTGCTTTCACGCACGTCCTGCTTGGCCAGGCCGTAAACGGAACGCTGTTGGGAACGGTGACTGACTCTACCGGAGCAGCCGTTGCCAGCGCTAAAGTTATCGCTACCGATATGGGCACCGGCATCCTTCACCAGTCGGCGACCAACGAGAGCGGCAACTACACATTTCCTGACCTGCAACCCGGCATCTACTCGGTAACCATCGAGGCCAAGGGTTTCAAGAAGTTGACCCAGCAGAACATCAACCTGCTCAGCAACACTACCATCCGTGTTGATCTCGCTCTCACCCTCGGCAGCGTTACTGAAAGCGTTACGGTAACCACCGAGCCGCCAGAGCTCCAGACGGACCGCGCCGACATCAGCACCAAGCTCGAGTCGGATGCCGTGGTCAATATGCCGTTGGGCACCAACCGCAACTACCAGACGCTCCTCAACGTGGTGCCCGGCACCTCGCCGGCGGTCTTCCAGCACTCGCAGTTTTTCAATGCTGCCAGCACCGTGCAGACCGAAGCCAACGGCATGCCGCGCGTCAGCAACCTCTACCAGATTGAAGGTATTGACGACGACGAGCGCACCGGCCTGCTGCAGATCATGATTCCGCCGGCAGAAGCCATTGCCACCGTCGACGTCTCCACCAACAACTTCGAGGCTGAGCTGGGCCGCGCCATCGGCGCCGTCGTCAACGTCACCCTCAAGTCCGGAACCAACAAATTCCACGGTTCGGCCTTTGAGTTTATCCAGAACAACTACGTCAACGCCCGCTCCTACTTCAGCACTGCTTCTCTGGGCCATTTGTCGTACAACTACTTCGGTGGCTCGGTTGGCGGACCCATCATCAAGGACAAGCTCTTCTTCTTCGGTGATTATCTGCATACCACCGACCACGAGAATATCTCCAACATCATGACCATTCCGGATCCCCGCTACTATACGTTTTCAACGGCCGATCCCGATTGCCATGATATTCACGGCTGCATCAACCTGCTCGCCGCGATGAATGGGACCAAGGGCCAGATCTACGATCCCACAAACTTCTCAGACGGCAACATTCATTCGGGAGTTGCAGGTGATGATCGTATTGCCTTCCCGGACAATCAAATCCCCTACGCCCTGATGCAGAATTACCCGGTCTCGATCGCCATCCTGCAGAAACTGAACGCGGCAGCGGCGGCGAGCGGAACTGTAGCGGGTGTCACTTCCGGCACAACTTACAAGCCGCTGAACAACCCGGCGAACAATGACACCGAAAACGTGCCGTTCAGAAAAGTCACCGACAGCTACGACATCAAAATCGATTACACGCCGCGTGAGAAGGACCATATCAGCTACCGTTACAGCTATGAGAAGTCCACTCCTTACCAGGCTTCGGCCTGGGGCGCCTTCCTGGGCGGCCCTGCGCCTACGTCGAACGGAGGTTTTGAAGGGAACGGCCTTCAGGCTGCTTATTCAACCGGCATCAATGCCGATCACGTCTTCTCGCCGTCCTTCTTTACCGAGTTGCGCCTCGGCGTGGCCCATTACGGCAGCAGCGCGACTCCCATTGATTACGGCGCCAACGATGCAACCACCCTGGGCGTCCCCGGCGTGAATCTCTCCGGTCAGCCCTTCACCACCGGGCAGGTTGCTGTCACCATCAACGGTGGTTTCAACAACCCCACGATCGGCTACTCCGCATCCCTGCCCTGGGTCAGGGGAGAGTCGAATATCGACATCGTCAACAACTGGACCAAGATTATTCGCAACCACACCATCAAGTGGGGTGGCGACGTTCGCCGCATCCACGATAATCTGCTCCAGGATCAGACCTTCAGCGCCCGCGGCGCTTACACCTTCTCCGATGTGCAGACCTCGGATGCGGCTTCGCCGGGCACCACTATCGCCAACGACATCGCCAGCTTCCTCTTGCAGCAGCCCAGCCAGACCGGCCGCGACGTCAACACCATCTTCCCCCGCTACCGTCAGTGGTGGATTTTTGCCTTCGCCAGTGACAAGTGGCAGGTTACTCCCAAGCTGACCGCCGATATTGGAGTTCGCTGGGAAGACTATCCTCCCGCTACGCCGGCCGTCGCAGGCGGGTTCTCCAACTACAACCCGGCTAACGATACCCTGACCATGGCCGGATACACCGGAACCAACAATCCCTCTAACCTGGGCATGGCGACGGATTACAAGTACTTTGCTCCGAGATTGGGAGCGTCCTACCGTGTATCAGAGAAGACCGTTGTTCGCGCCGGCTTCGGCATCAGCTATACGCCGTTCATGGATAACACCTACGCCTACAACTACCCCATCCGCTCCAACAACAGCTTCCAGCCTGTAGGTTCTTCAACTTACATTCCTGCAGTGATTCCCACTACCACTTTCACTGCCGCTTGCCCTCAATATGGAACAGGGAACTTCACTGTATCCACACTTCAGTGTGGCTTCCCGGCGCCGGTGGCTGTAACCATTCCGACCAACGGAATTATCAGCTTGCCGCAGACAAACTACGGACTTACCGGCTTACCGGCTGTCCTGGCCAATCAGCTCATCGGCCAGGTCTACACGTACATTCCTTTGAACTTCAGGAACCCCTACGCGTCTTCCTGGAACTTGGCTGTGCAGCAGGCTCTGCCCTTCAATATGTCGCTCCAGGTTGCCTATGTGGCCAACCACGGAACGCGCATGTCGGTATCGCAGAACATCAACCTGCCCAAAACCTATGACGGCGGCTCAAAATCGGATCCCCAGTATGTAACCTTCGGGCGCACCGCGGCCACCAACCAGTACTTCATGGACTTCTCGTCGAATTACAACTCGTTGCAGGCCCAACTCGCCAAGCGCTTCTCTCACGGGCTGTACTTCACCTCCGCTGTTACCTGGGGCAAAGCGCTTACCTACTCCACCGGCGGCG
>JACTVF010000218.1 GCA_019695435.1 Methanoregulaceae archaeon
TCAAAGAATGCCATAAGAACTCCAGATGGAACCATAGTAACCGATGTTATTACATTACAAGAACCAATATATTCGGCGTGGTCCAAAAATTATACTTCTTATCTTGATGGCTTAACTGTAAGTTATCCAGGACAAGGTTATTTGGATCTTAGTTCGATAATTACCATTACTGCGACCAATGCTAACGTCACAAATGCCACAGCAAATGTTTCTGGATTGCAATTAATCTCGGCTAATCTTACATCATCTGGAAATAGTTATTCTGCAAATGATATTATTGCGTTAGTGGGTGGTACTTATTCAAACGCAGCATTGTTACAAGTATTATCAGTAAATTCGTCTGTAGGCGATTCCATAAATACTTTCCAAATTGTTCCCAATATCGAACAAAATTATACAACAATTCCATCAAATCCTTTTGCTGTGAGCACAATCACTCTCACCGGTAATGGTTCTGGGGCGAGCTTTAATGTATCGTTTGGTATTGAATCTATTCGAATGTCAAATATTGGTGGTAATTACATATCTTTACCAATAATTTCAATTTATGATACAAATGCAACCGCGAATGCAATTTTATATCCAAATTTAGAAAACGACGAAATAAGAAAATTACGTACTGAATTAAGATTTGATCGAGTAAGCCCAACTGTTGATTTCATATGTCCAAATATTTCATACCCAATTAACACGGTAGTCTATGATACTGGAAATAGCCGATTTGTAGAATCCTTAATATCTGGTGCTACCAGTCTTGAATTAAGTAACTCTTCAGTATGGAGCACTGCTTCTCCTGCGGTTATTGAAACAACCACCGCGATGAATCGCATTAAAGAATTTTATAACCCTTCACACAACATGTTTGCAAATGAAGCTCGATTACTAATGTCAGGTGTTGAATATCCCGGAGTTCTTGTTCAAGATTTACCATTTGTTTCATCTTATTCAGTACCTACAGGATCGATCTTCGATTATGATGATATTAATGAGGGAATGACTTCTTTGAATATTTCTTGGAGGCCAAGTTTAGTTACAAATAATGCATTGAATCATAATGTTGTTCAATTTGGTAATAGTGCTGGAACTTTTAGTAACGTTGATTCACAATATATTCAAATGATAGCAAATAACGCTTTTGCAATAAATTCAAATGATTTTACCATTGAATTTTTTGTAAATTTAAGTAACATTGGTGTAACAAATGTTCTTCTTGATACAACGAATCCAACAACTGATCAATATTTGGGAACCACAGGAATAAAAATCTTGTGTAATAATAGCAATCTTGCAATCACTTCTAACTCATTAGTAAGTTTGATTTCAACTACTGGTTCATTAAACTCCAATATTTGGAATTATGTTGTTTTGAATGGTTCTTCAGGAAATTTATATGCTTATCTAAATGGAGATTTGGTTGGTAGTTATCAAGGTGGTTATAATTTTTCTGATTCAAATTTAACAATTGGCTCTGCCATAAATGGTATTAATATAAGCTCTGGAGTTATGGATGAATTGAGAATCACAACAAATGCCAATCGATATACCCCAGGCGTTATAAATATTCCGGTTCCAAACCATCCATTTCTACGAATTATTGCTGATGATGTTCTTTTAACTCAGTATTATACTCCAATTCTTTGGGGATTTGAAAATTTTGTAAATGAGTCTAATAATTCTATTACTTTTGAATCTATTAATTCTCAATCCTTTATAAGTGATTTATCATGGAATCAGAAAAAATTACAACTTGTAAATTACGGAGCGAATTTAATCATTGATAGCACTACAATAAATACCATTGAAACACCACAAACCAGTGCGATTCTTGAAGTTATATTAAATCAGGAGTAAGATGCCCCCAATTTTTCATCCATTACCACCAGTTATTCATAACATACCCAGCTATGAAAGTCGACTGGCAAATTCCGCACCGGTAATCTCAAATAGCTACATCAAAGCATCTGGTGATCCAGATTATAATTTTGGTTATGAAGATTTTACCGTAGAATTTTTCGCAACAACTTCAAATAATCAAACGACACAAACATTATTTGAAATTAGTTCAATCGAAGCAAATACCTCGAACTTTTATCCCATATTTAGATTTCTAAATGTTATAGAATCTGGGAATCTTAATATTTACGGTGTTCAAACTATCACGCCATTTGTAGTTACAGGAAATAATTTTATTAGTCCAATTAGCTTCACTAACAACAACAAGTTGTTTGCGAATGGTAGTTTATTATCCAATAATGAATTCACAACTTATCCAAACTCTGTAGTGGTAATCAATAATTTTAGTTCCGGTGAAATAGAAATTGGGGGAATTCAAACTCAGATTCTAGGGGGCGGATTTACCGCCAACACTACACATTTTGTAAGCGTAGAACGGCAAAACGGAATGCTTTATTTATATTTAGACGGTACTCCACAAAGTCTTCCAACATTTGCTTTTGAAGCGATCCCATCTTGTAATAGTTCAAACGTTATTTCTACAACCGCCAATAATGCATTACTCACCATTGGTGCGAATAAAGATGGTCTAAACGCATTATCAGGAAAATTTGGCGATTTCCGTATTACGAAAGGCATTGCCCGGCACGTAAATTTGACCAATCCAAAGACAACTATCCAAAGCAATTTTACCGATACTTCTTTAGGATTG
Source organism: Methanoregulaceae archaeon (assembly GCA_019695435.1). GTDB lineage: Archaea > Halobacteriota > Methanomicrobia > Methanomicrobiales > Methanospirillaceae > Methanoregula. Next base: position 2,666 of record JACTVF010000218.1, read on the forward strand.
CGACCACAAGATATTATTGTTTCTGGCGGCAGTTTTAATGACAGCATAAGTAGTTTTTCGCCTGAAGAACTTTTATCAACACAGATTTTTGATACTTTGAATTTATCAGTGTACCAAGCGAATATTGCAAACGCTAATTCTACAATTATTGGCTTCAGTATTTTCAAACCTTCAATTTTAACTGGTCCTATTAGCTCGTATGAATTTAATACTGGAAATGGCAATACCACTCAATTTCGTGTGCCATGGACCAATTTAGAAAGTAGTGATGCTTCAATACAAATTAACGGAAATAGCATTGCGGCAAATTTATGGAATATTAATCATGGAACTTTAACGTTGGCCAACGCATCTCCAAATAATACGGTGGTAATAACTGCTTCTGGACCTACGGATTATTTTGTCATTGCAGCAAATAGTGTGGCATATCTATCCAATAATTTATATGCAAACAGTTCCAGCATCACAGTGAATAATGTCGCCCCTTTTATTACACCCATTGGGTCTTTAAGAGGACAAATTTTTATCAATCAAGAATGTATCACCTATCTTTATATTGATAGAACACATAATATTCTTTCTGGTTTAACCCGGGGAGCAAACGGAACCGGAATACCTGCTGTACATCTTGCAAATTCACAGGTTATAAGTGCCTGCTCAGATCGAAATATTCAAAATCTAGTGGGTTTCGATCCTGGAATTTCTATTTGGTATAGTAGTCAAACCAATAATTCAAGTCTGCAAAACACCGCCACTACAATTTCTAATCTTTTGGTATTTGCTGGAACAGTTCCGCCAAGTACACCTTTTTAGAATGAATAAATACTAATATGCAAAAACCAGACGAAATTCCATTAATTAAGGTTGAAGAATATTTGAAAATAGTCGTTACAGAAAGAACTGCAAATAGTGACATAATCATTTCAAAAATTGCTTTGAATAAAAGAGTATTAAATTTATGATAACAGATAGCAAATTCAAAATCGAAGGACTTATAAAAATTTACGACCCAATATCTAGACAGATATTTTTTGAGGGGACCAATAGTTGTCATTATGAAAATCTATCAGTGGCAATTGTGCAAAGCTTGATTACTGGACCATTAGATTCAGATCATCCTGGTGTCATCTACTCAATGAATTTTGGAAATGGTGGTACCACAGTGGCAGCAAACGGTGTGGTAACGTACAATCCCCCAAATGTTGTGGGGAGTACGGCACAATTATATAATCAAACCTATAGTAAAGTTATCAATAACAATTTTGCGTCGGATTTAGATACAACAAATAACAATATGACCTATAGTCATATTACCGGTAAAGCTTTCAGTGATATTATAATTAAATGTCGATTAGATTATAATGAACCGTCGGATCAATTAGCTTTTGACAATTCCAATGATATAAGCAGTACCTACGCCTTTGATGAATTTGGATTATTTAGTTATGGTGGGCAGCTTTTGACACATTGTATTCATAGCCCAATTTTAAAATCACTCAACCGTTTAATGGATATTTCGTACACGCTTCGAATTTCAACATTGAGCTCATTGAGCGCATAAAGAGGAAAAATGAGTTTTCAAATTAAGTTAACCAATGGTAATATTTTAACGACCGTTCCAGATACCCAGCTTAACTCGACATATGGTGGAATTTCTTTAATTGGAAAAAATTATTCTGGCTTTGGAACAGTCTTGAATAATGATCTTATACATATGTTGGAGAATTTTTCCAGCAGCACCCCGCCTACAAATCCACTTATTGGAGAACTCTGGTATGATTCTCTTTCAAACACATTGAATATTTGGGACGGTACTACATACAATTCTCTTTGTGTTATTACTTCTGCCCAAACTCCTCCTTTAAATCCCGAAGCCGGTAACCAATGGTTTGATAATATCAATAATCAACTTTATGTTTGGAACGGATTTACTTGGATTTTAATCGGCCCACCAGGAAATCAATCTGGTGGTAAAGAAGGCTTTATTCTTGCCAATGTTTCTATTAATGGAAGTACCGTTTATTATTTAGATTTATACGCCAATAACAATCTATTGGGGGTTGTTTCGTCTGTTGAAATGATCAATCCAGATATTCCTGGATTTGGCAATATAAGACCGGGTTTTAATT
>JACTVF010000003.1 GCA_019695435.1 Methanoregulaceae archaeon
ATCGGCGCTTCGCAGGACTCGTCCAAGATGGGATACGCCGTCATGCATAACCTCCTGCATTTCCCGGGACAGCTCTACCCGGTCAACAACAAGCGTGCGGAGATCCAGGGACTCAAGGCCTACCCCACCATCACCGCCATCCCCGCCCCGGTCGATCTTGCGGTCATCACGGTCCCGGCCATCCATGTGCCAGCCGTGGTGGAAGAATGCGGGGCAAAAGGCGTCCCGATGGTTATCATCATCACCGCCGGGTTCAAGGAGATGGGTGCCGATGGCAAGGCGCTCGAGGACCGGGTCGTGGCAATCGCGAGGGGGCACGGCACGCGGATTATCGGGCCCAACTGCCTCGGCATGATCGTCCCCCCACGGGGCATCGATACCACCTACGTCCACCAGTCGCCAAAACCCGGTAACATCGCATTCATCTCGCAGAGCGGGGCTATTATCAATACGGTTGTGGACTGGAGTCTGGCAAAGAACATCGGTTTCTCGAACGTCATCTCGGTCGGTAACCAGTGCGACCTCGACTTCCTCGATTACCTCCGGTACGTGGAAAAGGATCCCAGGACCAAAGCGATCATCATGTATATCGAGCAGATCACGGACGGCAAGGCGTTCATGGAGGTCGTTTCCGAGGTGGCAAAGTCCAAGCCGGTGATAGCCATCAAATCCGGGTCCTCCCGCAGGGGCCAGGTGGCCGCGTCCTCCCACACCGGTTCGCTCTCCGGCTCGTATGAGGTCTACATGGAAGCGTTCCGCAAGTCCGGTGTCATTGCGGTACACACGCTGACCGGTGCGTTCCTTGCTGCGCAGGTGCTCGCCCACCCCAAGCGGTATCCCAAGGGGAAGCGTGCGGTCGTCATCACCAATGCCGGCGGGTTTGCCGTACTCTCATCGGATTATGCCGAGCGGTACGGTATCGAGCTCATCGATCTTCCCGCGGGTGTTGTCGACGAGCTCAACGAGTTCCTTCCCGAGTTCTGGAACAAGGGTAACCCCATCGATCTCCTGGGCGATGCAAGCGAGAAGCGCTTTGAGAAGACCTTTGAGGTGCTCGCAAAGCACGGCGACCTCTGGGATATGGCCTTTATCGTCGGTTTCCCCAACCTTGTGCTAACGTCCGAGCATCTGGCAAAACAGATCCTGAAGTTCTCGGAGCACACCGATAACCGGCTGATCGCGACGCTCCTTGGCGGGGACTCGATGAACGTGGGCCGCGAGATGTTAAAAGAGCATGACATCCCCAGTTTCGACGAACTCGATTTCACCTACCGTGTGATGGGCCGCGTGCTCTGGCAGAAGTTCCGGGTTAAGGCGCCGGGCCTGCTCTAAAGAAATCCTGTATCCTTTTTTGCTCCTTTTCAGTGATTCTGTGGCTGGGTCTGTATGAACCTGGCCTGGCGCATGCGATGGAATGGGGAGCAGCGGTTTTCCGGCTATCTCCTGGCCCCGGCGGATGACTCATGAGGTTGTCCCACCACGTCTGCTGACAGGAGGGGTACCCCCATCAGCCGGTCTTTTTCCGGAAAATGTCCGGCACAGCAGCTGAATATTTTCAAAAATGTTCAGGTCCAGAGCTGAAGATTCCGGAATCTTTAACCAGTGAGCCGGGCAACATGCCTTTGTTTTTGGCAGATTCAGAGGATGGGGGCTGATGCCCTGTACTCCCGCAAGCGAGGAGTTCCGCCGCCCCCGCGGCGGATCAGTAACTAAAATCAATACAAAAAAAACACCCTGCCCCGCCGTGCCCCGGAGGGGCCCTGATGCGGGGAGCCCTCATACATTTTTATTGATGGTATTCGGATAAGAGCGACTATGCTCATGCCCGGTGACAAGATCGTTTATCACTTTTTTGATCCGGGACAGCCTTACGTGAGAAATGCCAACGAAAAAACACCTGTCAGAAGATTAATGCGGTAAAACAGGGGCGGGGCCGTCAGACAGCATTATAAACTTGCAATAAAAGGAGTGTGGGGTAAGAAAAACACAGAAAAAAATCGGGTGCAATTATTTCCGTTCATCCGCCAGTTCCTTCGCACCCTCGATCGCATCGTTGAGGTTGCCCAGCTTGTCGACAAGATTGATCCTTACCGCATCGGCCCCCCGGATCACCCGGCCATTATCGATATTCGACCGTGCAATCATCCGTTGCGTCGTCACATCATTGATGAACTCGTTGAAACTCTCGTTTACTACCTGTTGGGCGTAGGCCTGCTCGGTGGGGGTAAGCGCATGGGATGTTGACCCCATGTCCTTCATAGCCCCGGATTTGACGATCGTGACATTATAGCCTTCCTGATTCATCCAGCCGCTGACATCTGAAAATGTCCAGATGACCCCAATACCACCGGTAAACGTATCGGGATCTGCATATATTTCGTTCCCGTGGGCGCTCACGTAGTACGCGGCAGATGTGGCCATGTCCCCCATCGAGATGACGACCGGTTTTTTCTCCTTTGCATACTCCAGATCGTTGATGATCTCCTCTGCCGCCGCCGGCGTCCCACCGGGACTGTTCACCCGGAGTACGATGGCCTCAACCATCGGGTCGTCAGCTGCATCTCGCAGCTGGTTGCCAACGTACTCGCTTCCGACGCTGTCCTCATTAGAAAAATCACCGGTCGAGAGTGTGCCCTCCATCCGGATGACTTTGACGCCAGGGTGCTCATTGCCTGTGATATAGTACACTGCGATGAAGATCCCGATCACAAGGATAATACCGACAATGATTACCAGGAACCATTTCAGCCCGGCGCTGTGCGGTGCCGGACCCGGCGCAGCAAGCACCGGAGATATTTCAGGGATTTGTGCCATAAGGGTAAGCTCTTAGGTATACAGCACGTCAAACTCGGAAACGAGGTTGCTGCCGCACATGTAATATTTCTTAAGATTTAACCGGATCATCTCATCTTCTGTATTGATATGCATTCCGCCAACAAGGGACGGCGTATCCGATCCGCCGACGATAAATGGCAGGTGGATGAGCCGGATCTCGTCGACAAGTTTTTCATGGAGCATGTGCCAGTTCAGCGTAGGGCCCCCTTCAATCATCAGTTTTTTTATGCCGAAGTCATCGTGCAGGATCTGCATGAGGAGGGGCAGCTCGACATGATCCTTTCCTGCAGTTACGACAGTCACACCCTTTGCCCGCATCGCTGCAACCCGGTCCTCCGGTGCCCGGCCGGATACCGCGATGAGTGTCCTGGCATCGGGGCCGAGGACGTTTGCATCAAGAGGGATATCTGCCATGCTGCACGGGATGACGCGGAGCGGGCTTTTGCCGGGCACGAGCCTTACAGTCAGAAAAGAATTATCGATCCGGATGGTGTTTGCACCGACCATGATCGCATCGTAGGCGGCCCGTGTCTCGTGGAGCAGGATCTCGGTCTCATGCGCCATGTATTTCATCAGGATCTTGCTGGAAGCACCTTTTTTCAGGGTAAGCTTGCCGTCAGCGGTGATCTCGGACATCATCAAGACATGCGGACGGGCCGTTGTTGCTGCCATTGCTGTTACACTCTCTGTTCTTCCTTAGACGCGTGACGTAAATAATATGATGATTCCCTGAAGGCAATAATAATACCTACGGGTTGATTCGTCCGGTAATCCGGCATTATCCCGTAACTATTAATGGTACGTGTACCCATGATGTGAGCTATGAACATTACCGCTCTCCGGCCCCGGTTCAAACAGTACCTTGAACCGGTTGCAGGGGTTTTTATCCGGTGCGGTATCACCCCCAACCAGTGTTCATTCCTTGCTCTTGTGACAGGGATTGCCGCTGCGGCCCTTTTTGTAGAACGCTGGTTTCTGATCGGAAGCCTGCTCTTACTGCTCTCGGCTCTCTTCGATCTGATCGACGGCAGCATCGCACGCCGTACCAACTCTCACACAAACTTCGGGGCGGTTTTTGACTGGATCGTGGACAAGTATGTAGATGCCCTGGTGCTCCTTGGCGTCGGTCTCTCGGGGATCGCAATCGTGAGCGGGTTCCTGCCGGTCCCGAAAATTGCGGACTTTGCCATCATCGGGCTTGCCATGACCGGCTCGCTGATGAACACTTTCATCAAGCCAGTCGTCTACGCGGAGATCGGGTACCGGGAAAAAGTGGAAGGCAAGATCGACGACCCACTGGAGGGCGTCGGGTTCTTCGGCCGGCCCGAGACCTTCCTTGTGCTGATTATAGGGGGTGTTACCGGGTTCATCTGGGTATCGGTGATCATCATCGCGATCTGCACGAACCTCTCGGCGATCCAGCGAATTGCATACCTGTATAAAACGCTCTCGTAAGACAAGGGGGTCTTTACCTCCCCGCCATGTACGATGAGTCCCACCGCCCCCCGAAGGGGCGCCCCCCGCGGCGGATCAGTGACGGCAAATCAATACGAAAAAACTCCCTGCCGCTGTGCCCCGGAGCGGCCCTGATGCGAATGAACCCTCACACCGTTTTACCAGTTTTTATCGTTCCTTAGTGAACTCAATTCGTTTACATCTGATCCTCCAGGTTTTGTCATTTTTTTATCCGCCCGGATTCCGTGTGGGAGAACGGAATCCTCTAAAAAAAACAAAAGAACGGGATCGTCCCGCTGGGAAACACGGCCCGGTCGTTACTGTTTTCCCGTCTCGTCCGGTATTTCCGCCGGCGCCGGCTCAGGCCCGGGTACCGGTTCGGGAGCCGGTGCAGGTTTGTTGGGCCCGTTTCCCCTGATCCGTCCAAATTCCCTGATGACCTCCCCATAATACAACTGGTACAGTTCATCGGCAAACGTCCCGAGTTGCGGTATGAGGGTGAAGAGGCCGTACGCGATGACGATCAGGACGACCAGTGCGAGCATCTCCGCGATCACGTTGTGCGCCCAGAAGAAACTCTCGTACCCGAGCTCGCCGTTTCCCGCGATATCAGGGAAGTATGGGAACCACTGGCCGGTATAGGCCATGATCACAAAGACATTCCTGAACAGGTTGAGGATATAGATGGTCGGCGCGACGAGAAGAAATGCATAGAGTTTCTGCCTGAGCGTGGTCGTTACCGCGGCGGCAACCCCGAGCATGATCGCAATGCTCTGGATACCGGTACAGGCAAGGATGATCTCGACCCGGAACCCGTTCTGCGTGATGATATTCCACGTATCAAGGCTGACCGGGTAGTTTAAGAGATTCAGCAGCCAGACGATCTCGCCCACGACCGTCGAAATAAGCCAGTCACCGGCCACGGGCAGGTACGTGAACGGTGCGTAGATCAGGAATGCCACGGCAGCGGCCCGGGAGAGGTGGAGGACTGCTGTATTCTCGGCAAGCAGGTATTTTATGGTGATAAACAGGAACGGGACCGAGAGCACCGCCATGAGCGGGTAGAGGAAATTGTCCTCGGAAAAATATTCCGGCAGTGCTGCAAAGAGAAAGATGACGATAAAGACCCAGCCGGTGATCGCTGCATATTTCCGGTGGCGACCGGGTATCAGGGATGCCAGAAATCCGATACAGGATATCAGGACAAGATACTCGATCATCACAGATCTATCTGCGCTTAATCAAAAAAAGGATTCTCTCATGACACATCCCTCCGGCAGGGAAATGACCGCGCCATACCTGTCTGCGTGGATGAGCAAAAAGGAACAACCACGCCGGAAGGTATGGGATAATCACCTTAATCTTGTATTATAACCAATACTGTTATCCGATGTTTTGCCCGGAATGTAAGACTATGCTGATATCATCTGGCGGCCAGCTCAAATGCCGCAAGTGCGGATATATCAGAAAGATCGAGTCTACTGAACACATGACGCGCGAGAAAAAGCGCACGGAGAACGAGATCACCATCGTGGATGATGAAGATGATAAAGTAAAAACGATGCCCACGATCCAGATCAAGTGCCCCAAGTGCGAGAACAATCTCGCCATCTGGTGGCTCCGCCAGCTCCGGGCGGCTGATGAGAGTGAGGTGCGGTTCTTCCGGTGCACCGAGTGCGGCCACACATGGCGGCAGTATGATTAAGTAATAATCATACCTATACAGTCCAATTTTTAAAATCTCAATAAATCATTGCCCGATTCTTTTTGTTTGGTGTGAAATTGTAACTATATCCAATTCAAATTTTCGTTGGGTTGGACATCTACAGATAGAATGCGACGCATGATCTCAGACACACCCGCCGCAATTACACGGTCAATCAGTAGTTTTTGATCCCTTGATAAGATCAAAACCCTCGACTTTTTTTTTCATTCCCCCGGTCCCATTTTTGCCATTAAGGATAAGATCCATCTTGTAATCTGAAAAGCCCAAAAGCCTTTTCGCTGTCAGTCGGGGTATTGAGTAGATCCCCAGATCTGATTTCTGACCGCGATCCTTAATGAAGTTCAGGAGTTTGAGATCATCCCTGGTGACATACCGGCTGATTTTGCTCCGGAACAAAAAACCGGTAAAAATATGCGAGGGCTCCCCGCACCAGGGCCCCTCCGGGGCACGTGAGGGCAAGGGAGTTTTTGTGGACTGATCCGCCGCCAGGGGCGCCCCTTCGGGAGCGGCGACATTCATTGTAGATCCCACATGAGGGAGGACAGGTGCTGCTTCCAGTCGCTCGGTGTTTTACCGTTTGTAAAAAACCGGGTTTTCTCCAGAACCCAAAAAAAACGTTTTATACCATCCGGATCGGGTCGGCCTTCATGTACTCCCGGCATACCGTGGTTGCATAGTGGCCCGGGGGCAGGGTGAACTTCAGGCGCACGTTTGTTCCCTGCACGGAAACATCGACCGAGGTTTTAAGGGCGATCGGGCGCCACGCCCCGTCAAACTTTGTCCTGACAAACGCCGCGGCCTCACGGAAATTATCTGCCGTGATCTGCAGGTCGGCAAGAATGTCCCTGATAGCATCATTTCCGGTGATGGCATCTGTCTTGTCCCTGCCTGGCATAAACAGCGCGATGCTGCACCGGCCCCGGGCCAAGTGGAGCGTGACGGCTGGGATGTTTGCCGCGGTCACTGCATCAGTGCGGCCGTTTGCGAAGATCAGCCGGTCTCCCGGAACCGGATCCGTAAGGGTATGGCCCTCTGCAAGCCGGTGCGAGAGCGCGCAGTTGAAGAGGTATGACTGGAACGCGGAGACAAACATCGAGAGTAATTTTGGCGGCAGCTGCCGGAGTGCCCCGGCATAATCGCCCGGATGGGCATTGAGATAGGAGACCATCGAACGTTCAAAGGACATCTGCACCGGCAGCTCGCGGAGGGCAACGGCCGGGTCACGGGTATCCATAAACACCGTCCTGACCCGGCGGACCTCTTCGTTCTCGAGAGGGAATGCCAGGCCCACATAAGTTATCACCGCTTGCTCGTAATTACCGTGCAGGATCAGTTCCCCGATCCGGTGCGTCAGCGGGCGGATGACGCCGAAACGCTGGAGCCCGAAATAGTTGGGCAGGGCCTTTGATGCGGCCTCCGTTACGGCAGAGACCCGGCCGGCCAGGTCCTCCGGGTCAGCGGCCCGGATACAGATATTGAACCGGTTGCCCTCAAGATCGCCAAGCGAGAACTGCTCGTTCGACTGCCCAACCGGCTCAAGAGTGATGTCCTTGAGGTAGAGTGCGGCAATCTCCTCCGGCGTCACCTTGTACAGCGAGATGAGCTGCGTGGTCCGTGCGTTCCTGTCTTTGGTCCCTGCCCAGCCGATCCTCCGGTGGCTGATATTGAGCCGGCGGGCGATCTCCTTGACGGCGTGCTGGAGCTCCCAGTTGGTCTTGGTGAGCCGGCAGATCAGGTACGGGCCGGTCGTCTGGCCTTTTCCTGCAGGGGAGATCTCGTCAACAAGGAAATCTTCCGGTACCGTGCGGAGCGCCCCCCCGATACCCGGGGTACTGGTCGCGTAGTACTGCATCCCGAGCTCGCGTTCGAGCGCATAAGGACTCTCTTTCATAAGAGCGAAAGTGTCCCGGTGATCCTGTCAAGATCTTCAGATTTTGCCGGTCCGAGACCAAGGGCGGTGATGGTGCCGGGCGGGATCTCGGTCATGCCGGCATCCTGTATCAAGGATGTGGAAATCCCGTCCTGTTCCGCGAGCATCTTGATCTCGAAAAGGGTTCGCTCGCTGTCCGCTTTGAGCACCACTTTTTTCTGACCCTCTGCCTGCCATGCTTTACGCAGCGTCTTGTCCGCACTCTCGAATGCCCCGATGGATGCATGCGCTGCCTGTGCGCATTTTTTGCCGCAGCTCATCCTGACATCGTTTCTGACGATGAGGCACTGTTTGTACCTGAATACCGGCTCCTGTGCCATTCGCAGTAATCTTCGCGGTTTCATCCAATATAGGTATAGCATTCGGAGGATGACTTCACCCACCCGGGACATACCCCGTACCGGTGGCTTCAGGAGAGCCCGGTCGGCCCGTGCGATCAAAAAAGAAGACCGGCCCGGTGATCCATTTCCGAAATATGTTTAATACTCCGCCTTGCGAACGTAAAACACAACGAATATAAACGGCATCTATGGGGGTTATTCAAGCACGCTCAGTCTCTCGGCAGTAACCAAACAGATCGGTGGACTTGTCGCGGTGAACAAGGTAGACCTGGAGATAGAAAACGGCCAGATTGTCGGCCTTGTGGGGCCAAACGGTGCTGGGAAGACAACACTCTTAAACATCATCTCCGGCATTATTTCCCCGACTGCCGGGAAGGTCTCGTTCTGTGGCGAGGACATCACCGGCATGAAACCGGACCGGATCTGCCGGAAGGGGATCGCAAAAACATTCCAGATCGCCGAATCCTTCCCTAACCTGACCGCAAAGGAGTGCGTGATGATTGGCGTCCTCTTTGGGAATGACACGGCACCGGGGATGAAAGAGGCACAGTCTCAGGCGCTTTCGATACTTGCAGAGGTCAACTTCCCGCCCGGGAAGGCCGAAACCCTTAACCGGAACCTCAATGTCGTCGAGCTTAAGCGCCTGCAGCTCGCCCGAGCGCTTGCATCCCGCCCGAATCTCCTGCTGCTCGACGAACTCACCACCGGTCTCAACCCGAAAGAAAGCAACGAGGCCGTGGATCTGATCCGGAAGATACGGGACCGGGGAATATCCATCCTCATCATCGAGCATGTCATGAGTGTCATCATGGGGGTCTCCGACCGTCTCGTCGTACTCGATCACGGTGAGAAGATCGCCGACGGACTACCGCAAGAGGTCGTGAACAACCAGCGGGTCATCGATACATACCTCGGTGACTTCAACGCGTTTTAGGTGAGGAGAGAAACATGCTCGCGGTGACCGGCCTCAACGTCTTTCACGGGAACCTGCAGGTCGTCTGGGATCTGAGCTTCCGGGTGGAGAAGGAGGAGATTGTGACCCTGATCGGTCCGAACGGTGCCGGGAAGACGACCACGGTCGAAACTATTGTCGGGCTCAACCGGAACGTATCAGGCTCGATCGTCTTCGAAGGAGAGGATATTATCGGCTGTCCCCCGAACGATCTCTTCAAAAAAGGCCTCGCACTCGTTCCGGAGAAACGTGAGATCTTTTCGAAGATGCCGGTCAGTGAGAACCTCTTCCTCGGCGGGATCGGCTCGGACGGAACCCAAAAAACCCTTGCGCATGTTTACCAGCTCTTCCCGATCCTGCGTGAGCGTGAAGACCAGATGGCCGGCACCCTGAGTGGCGGCGAGCAGCAGATGCTCGCGATCGCTCGGGCGCTTATGTCGAGGCCCCGGCTCCTTATCCTCGACGAACCCTCGACAGGACTCTCACCTCTTCTTGTCGGGCAGGTCTTTAAGGCCCTCGAACAGCTTGGCCGGGAAGGGATGACGATTCTCCTCTTGGAGCAGAACGTCCGGAATGCTCTTGCTATGTGCCACCGGGGGTATGTCCTCGAGAACGGAAGGATCATCAAAGAGGGGAAGGCAAAAGAGCTCATGCGTGACCCGCACATCCAGAAAGCGTATCTCGGATTTTAAGGGTAGGTGCAGAGAGCATTTGAAAATTTTTTTCTCTGAAGAAATTATCAGAAAAACCACCAGACGCTCCTTTGCGGCCTCGCACCGGATCCTTTTCTTCCACGTTCCTTCCACCATACCTGCACCCGTTCCGGCAGGTTCACGAGCCCCTTTGGCAGGAAGATGATCGTGAGGATGAGAATGAATCCGACGATGACGTACCTGCCGAACGTGAGTCCCGTTTCCTTGAGCCCCTCCCAGATGATCGTGAGCACGATCGTCCCGATGACCGGTCCTGCAATGGTACCGAGGCCCCCGAGGATTACATAGGTAATTGGCCAGAACGAGTTGTTGACCCCATACAGATCCGGGGTCAGGTAGCCGATATGGTAAATCTGCAGTGCACCGGCGACCCCGGCGAGGTAGGCACTCATGGCAAACGCGAGGAGGCGGTAACGGACAGGATCGACCCCGGCAGCCCGGGCTTCCAGCTCGTTCTCCCGGATTGCGAGAAACGCAAGGCCGATACGGGACTTCATGATATACCAGATCGCGGCCAAAGAAGCGATCGTAATAACGAGAACCACGTAGTATTCGATGAACTGGTAACCGGGGATGGACGGGCTGATGAGCCGGGGCGAGGCGATCCCATCCCAGCCGCCGGTGACCGGGGCGAGAACGCTGACGGTCAGCGTCTGGACGATAATGGCAAACCCGAAGGTGACCATCGCGAGGAACCACTCCTTGAGCCGGACGCAGGTAAGCCCGATGAGGATACCGATGAACGCGGCGACTGCGGCCCCGAGGAAGATGGTAACAAACGGGGGAATCCCGCACCGCACCGCAATCAGGGTTGCAGCATATGCACCGATGCCGAAGAATGCAGCGTGACCGAGCGATCCCTGGCCGGTGAATGCAAGCAGGTTCCACGCCGATGCAAAGATGATGGATATAAGCATCAGAACGAGGAGATTTAAGAGGAACATATTGTCCGAGAGGAAAGGTAAGGCCGCGGCGATAACGAGTGTTGCAGCGAGCCCGTATTTTGTCAGCTTATCCCGCCCGAAGTTCACGATCCCTCAATCCCCCTTCTCCCCGAACAACCCGGTCGGCCGGATGACAAGGACGACGATCAGGATAATAAACGAGACCGCGTCCTTCCATATCCCGCCGAGAAGGAACGCCGCTCCGTTCTCGGCAATACCCATCAGGAGCCCGCCGATGATCGCACCCGGGATACTGCCGAGCCCGCCAAGGATAATAATGGTAAAAGCCTTCACCGCCGGCATCGATCCTATGTACGGGTTGAAGACCTGCCCGCTCACCACCCAGAGTGTCCCTGCCGCGGCCGCGAGCGCGCACCCGAGGCCGAAGCTGATGACATCGATCCGCTCGACATCGATCCCGACGAGCATCGCCCCCTTTCGGTTCTGGCTCGTCGCCCGCATCTCCATGCCGGTCTTCGTCTTTTTGAGGAAGAGGTAGAGGGCAATGAGGATCATGGCGGTGAGGGCCACGATGATGATGTAATCGAGCGGGACGCTGAGCGGGCCGAGAGGGACCGTGATCCCGTCATAGGGACTCCTGACGCTCTGCCAGGAGTCCCCCCATATCATCGCGGCGCCATTCTGGAAGATATAGATGAGCCCGATGGAGAGGAAGATCTCGTTGAGTTTACCGGTGCCGAGGATCGGCCGGAAACAGAGCCGTTCGACAACCGCCCCGATGCCGATGAGCGCGAGCATGGACACCAGGATGATCAGGTAGGGATTGATGCCGGTCAGGAAAAAGACTGTCGCGGTGATGTATGCACCGATCATCAGGAACTCCCCATGCGCGAAGTTGACGATCTTCATGACCCCGAAGATGAGGTTCAGGCCGGTGGCGAGCAGGATATAGATACAGCCGGCGTACAGCCCCCAGAACAGGATCTGCAGAAATATCCCAAGGTTGTCCATCGCTGCCTGCCGTAATTTTGTCTATGGTATGAAATCAGCTACCTTTGATAAAAAGGGATGGAACGGATTTACGCGCTGCCGGCCGTATACCAAGAAGGCAGTGCAAAGTCCGTTGTCTTGAGGTTGTCCGGCCAGACGATCGAGGGCCGTGTCTCACCGATGGTCACGTTGTACGAGAGCTGCTCCATCCAGAGATCGAAGCTCGACTCCCGGAAGTCCGGTGAGAACGAGATGGTCTGATTCTTCATCGCCTCGATGACCTGAGGCATATTCAGGTTGACAAGCGCCTGTTTCACTGCTGCCTTGTCCGTGGTCCCGGCATTGCCGATTGCCTGTGCCGCGATGAAAACTCCATCATAGGTAGAAGCACCCATCATGTCCGGGTAGGTTCCGAACTTGGCGAAGTATGCCTGCTTGAACGCGGCCTGATCAACAGTGACTGGTCCTGTGGGAGCAGTGTAGGGTGAAAACCGGCTTTCGATAATCGATCCTTCGCCATACTGCCCGAGGTCCTTGTAGAACTGGGCATTGTCATTGTTTTCAGGGGAGAGGAAGATGGTGTTGAGGCCAATATCCCTGCGTGCCTGCGTGATGGCCGGGGCACCTTCATTCGGGAACGCACCGAGATACAGGGCATCAGGGTTTGCTGCCTTGATTGCGGTCAGCTGAGTCCTGAAATCGCTCTCGCCCATCTTGAAGCTCTGCTGGGAGACAAGAACAATATTGAGATTGTTCTTCGTGATCGTATTATTCACTGCAGTCTGGATCCCTTTCCCGAAGGCTGTGTCCTGGTAGAGCAGGGCAAGCCGGAACGGGCGAGCATCTGAAGCGTTGAGTTTTCCATTGACGGCAGGACGTATAACCTGGTCGATGAACTGTGTGGTGTACTGGCCGTATGTGTCGGTTGTCGGGCAGTGGTGGAAGATATAACTGGTATCAATATCGGTCCGGTGGGTGATAATGGGGCTCGATGCACCGGTAACGATGTACGGCACCTTGTACTCAGCGATGGTCTGTTCGTACGCTGAGGTAACCGCGCTCGAATACCCGCCGACGAGGATATCAACATTGTCGTCCGTGATCAGCTTGGTCGCTGCGTCCTGCCCGCCAGCCTGAGTGGACTCGTCGTCTCCAACGATCAGCTTGATCTGGGCCTTCGAACCATCTTTTAAGGTGACGCCGCCACCTGCGTTGATCTTGTCGGCGGCGACCTGTGCCGACTGCCACATGCTGGTGCCGACATTGCTCGCCGGGCCGGTCAGCGATGCGATGACACCGACCTTGATGACGCCCTGAGATGCCGATGTCGTCTGCTGCTGCGTAGCTGCTTGCTGGGTACAGCCGGCAATGAGTGCGGCCATGATGAGCAGGACCGCGATGAAAAGAACCTGATATTTCATTTCACATCCCCCTATGCTATGATATAGCAAGGCATAGTATCTGTTATTGGTTGACCTGAAAAAAATATCGATTTATATGTCTGGAGAAAGACCGTTGAGAACCGCCTGCCGGGGTCTCTCTGGGACAAGCCGGATCTGGAACTCAGTCATGGCATCTTTTCTAGGGTGACTGCGCTGTCCACCGGGACTCACCTCATGCCTGCGATCATGAGAGTACCCTGTTTCTAAAACCTCATCTGGCAGGAGCGCCTATCATAAAAAAGACATACTCGATGGACAACCTCAGACCTGATCGGATCATCCGCTCCCGCCGCCGGACTATCTCCCTTGAGATTACCAGAGATGCGGTGCTTATCGTGCGGGCGCCCCTGCGGACTACGGACGCGTACATCGGGAACCTGATCAGAGAGAAGCGTGCGTGGATCGAAAAAAAGATGGCCGAGATGAGGAGCCGGCCGGTCACCCATGAACGGCGCTTTGCCCGGGGTGAGGAATTTTTGTTTCTCGGGAAATCCTACCCGCTTGAGGTCCTTGCCGGCAGCGATGCCGGGATCACCCTTGGCGACCGGCTCTACATCGGCGAAGATCGGCTGCCGGAGATTTGCGGGCTCCTCACGGCGTGGTATACGGAAAAAGCGGCCGAGATCCTCCCGGTACGGGTTGCCGGGTTTGCCGCCATCCTCGATTACCGGCCAAAAAAGATCCGGATCTCCGATACCCAGCGGCGCTGGGCCTCCTGCAGCACGTCAGGGACGCTCTCGTTCTGCTGGCGCCTCGTACTTGCCCCTCCGGAAGTGATCGATTACGTGATCGTTCACGAACTTGTCCACATGCGCCAGCCGGATCACTCGAACCTCTTCTGGGAGAAAGTGCGCAGGGCCATGCCGGACTACGAGCGGCAACGGGACTGGCTGCGCGAGAACGAGCGGATGCTTTCGATCTGATCGGCCAGAAAAGAAAAACGGTCTATGCACCGTCATCATCACTCCGGTCCCGGCACACGCCGTACATCACCTCAATATACTTTATTAGTGCAATGATAATTCAGGGAAGTATCTGATGGCGCACGTGCTGGTATCACCATTGAACTGGGGATTAGGCCATGCCACACGCGATATCCCGGTGATACGGACCCTGCGCGAGCACGGCCATGACGTGACGATCGCCGCATGCGGCAACGCTCTTTCGGTGCTCATACAGGAATTTCCGGACGCCCGGTATATCGAGTACCCGGATTACCCGGTACCCTTCAGTTCCGGGCATCTCTTTGTTCCGAAGTTTTGTGCTGCAATGCCCTTCATGCTCAAGGCGGTAGTACGGGAACACGCGACCCTCGGGAGCATCCTTAAAAAAGACCGGTACGACCTTGTCATCAGCGACAACCGGCTGGGTGTCTTCTCTTCAGAAGTGCCCTCGATCTTTATCTCTCACCAGCTCCACTACCACCTTCCGCTCCTGTATTGGCCGGCAGAACTCCTTGCCATCCCGGTCAACCGGTACCTCCATGAACGTTACGACCGCATCATCGTACCAGACAATCCTCCAGGCCCGCTCTCCCTTGCCGGCAAACTCTCCCGGCCACAGACGGACGTGGCACGCGAACGGGTCTTCTTCTCGGGAATCCTCTCGGGAACCCGGCAGATCGCGTGCGCACAGGATCTCGATTATCTCGTTGTCATCTCCGGACCTGAACCACAGCGGACCCTTCTCGAGAAGATCCTCCTTGCGAAAGTCGGGGACCTCGATGGCTCCGGGGTCGCCCTGCTGGGCAGCCCAAAGAGACCAAAGGCGGCAACCCGGCGCGGGGACTGGACCTGCGTATCGTATGTCTCAACCGAAGAGAAGACCGAACTGATGAACCGGGCCCGGTGCATGATCTGCCGCTCTGGATACACAACACTGATGGAACTTGCCGAGCTCGGGAAAGACCGGGCGCTCTTAATCCCGACCCCGGGGCAGACCGAACAGGAGTACCTCTCGTGGTACTATAAACAGATGGGCTGGTATCATTCACAGGATCAGGATCGACTGGACCTTGTGGATGATATCGAAGAGACCCGAAAGTTCCACGGGTTCCCGGGGATGCCAAAGACTATGGAGAACACGAAGAGGCTCTACGACGAGCTGCTGGCGGGGTATCTTGAATGAGGCATATCCATGGATGATCTGGTAACATCCGGCATCATCGCCCTTTTGGTATTTTATGCTGGCATTGTACTGGTGGTGTACGGGATCCTCAGGTTGCTGGCCCTGGTTATTCAGGCAGTCCTTGCCGGCAATTATCTGCTATTCGGTGAGTTTGTCGCTTGTATCACCGGTGCGGTTCTCGTATATATTGCCGTAGGGCTCTGGCTGCGTACGGCCGGGACGATCTGAAAACCCCGGATGACCGGGAGATCAGGATCCTGGTAAAAAGATCTGCATTGGCCGCATGCGAGAGACATGCCTGCCGGATTAGGGAGAGAAAAAGATTGACTAGTCTATTAAGGAGGATCACAGAGCCCGGGGCTCTGTCGGTTTTGCCAGGTTTACCCGCTCAAGTGCGAGTGCCGCCTGGTTCGCAAATGCAGTGAGGATACGGGACTGATCGTACGTTATGACACCGTTTGGCTCGACCGGCTGAACACCCAGGATTCCAAGTACTCCCCGGGAACTCTGGAGGGGAATATACCGGAGTTTTGATCCGTGCAGCGTATCGGTATCATAACCAGCGGTGGTGCCGTGCTGGAAGGCCCAGGTCGCCACGGCAATATCATCTGCATCAAGGACAAGCCCCGGGCTCTGCGCATGCACCGCCAGACGGCCGTTTTCCGGAAGGAAAAATGCACTCTCCCACTGGAAAATTTCCCGTATGTGCTGCGAAACCGCGTTCATGATCGTCGCAGCATCCACAGCACCGGCAAGATCCTGCGAGAGTGCATAGAGCGTGCCGGTTTCTTTTTCACGGATCTGCGCTGCATCGGCATGCCTGCGTGCCTGGGCGACAAGCAGGCTGATCACGGTACCCACGATAATCATGCCGGCAAAGGTGATGAGGTACTCCGTGTTGGAGGGTCGGAAGGTAAAGTAGGGCGCCACAAAGAAGAAATTGAACGCGAGGACCCCGATAACTGAGGTAAAAATGGCGGGCCTGAGTCCCCGTTTGAACGCGATGACGACAACAGCAAGCAGGTACAGCATCACGACATTGACCGGGGAAATAAAGGAGTGGATCAGAAGGCCGATGATGGTGACCGCAACGACAAGAATCAGGCTGTCCACGTAATCCCGGGGTGGCGTGGCGGGCAGCAGGGGTTCCAGGTCTTCTGGTGTTTCTGGCAGATCTTTACTGCTGCTGATCACGTACACGTCGATGGGCCCGCTGTTATGGATAAGCTGATCGACCACCGAGCCAAAGACATATTCCTGCCACCGGGGGCGCAGGGTCTTACCGATAATGATCCGGGTAACGTTATGCTGCCGTGCATACTCAAGGGCGGAATTTGCCACGTTGAGTCCGAACACGCTGGCGGTCGTCGCCCCCAGTTTTTCTGCAAGCTGGAGCGACCGGTCGACCTGCTCCTTTGCTTTCTGTGAGAGCCGGTGGTGTGCCGGTGTTTCGACGTAGAGTGCACACCAGCGTGCATTGATCCGGTCAGCCTGCCGGCGGGCCGTCCGTATCAGCCGCTCAGCGAGAGGCCCCGGGCCGATGCAGACCAGCAGGTATTCACCGACCGGCCAGGGGCCGGGGATCGAACGCGTCTGCATATACTCGAGCATCTGGTTGTCCACGCGTTCTGCCGCCCGGCGCAGCGCAAGTTCACGGAGTGCATAGATATTTCCCTCGTTAAAGAACTGTTCTATCGCCCGGGCTGCCATATCAGGAACGTATACTTTGCCTTCGCGGAGGCGCTGGAGAAGTTCAGGTGGTGCCAGATCGACCACCTCGATCTCGGCTGCCTCGTCGATCACCCGGTCGGGGACCTTTTCCTGCATGATGACACCGGTGATCCGGGCAACCACATCGTTGAGGCTCTCAATGTGCTGCACATTGAGCGTGGAATATACGTCGATCCCTTCCGCGAGCAGTTCTTCTACATCCTGGTACCGTTTCGGGTGCCGGGAGCCGGGTACGTTTGTGTGGGCCAGTTCATCAACAAGGACAAGCTGTGGGTGTGCGGCAAGGATTGCATCAAGATCCATTTCGGGAAGTTTTACCCCATGGTACTCGATACTGCGGATGGGAATGGAAGAGATCCCCTCCATGAGTTCCTCGGTCTCACGCCTCCCATGGTGCTCGATATACCCGATCCTGACATCGATACCTTCATCTTTCCTGAGATGTGCTGCCTTAAGCATCTCGTAGGTCTTCCCCACTCCCGCGATGTAGCCAAGGAAAATCTTGAGTTTGCCCCGCTTTTTCTGCAACTCTTCTTTTTGTACGCACGCAAGCAGTGCATCGGGGTCAGGGCGCTGGTGCTGACGACAATCGGCGGGGGCGGGCATAGGACAGGTTCACACTCCAAGGAAGATAAGCAGCATATCGATGATCTTTATTCCGATGAAGGGGGCAATAATCCCGCCGACACCGTAGATCAGGACGTTGTTCCTTAATGCCTCTTCTGCCGACATCGCACGGTACTTCACACCCCGCAGGGCAAGCGGGATAAGCGCGACGATAATAATCGCGTTGAAGATCACGGCGGCAAGAATCCCGTTATGGAGACCGAGGATGTTGAGCGCAGTAAGAGATGGGTACGTGGAGGCAAACGCGACCGGGATGATAGCGAAGTACTTGGCGATGTCGTTTGCTATGGAGAATGTCGTGAGCGCCCCCCGGGTCATCAGGAGCTGTTTTCCGATCTCTACGATCTCGATGAGCTTGGTCGGGTTGGAGTCGAGATCGATCATGTTCGCCGCCTCGCGGGCCGGCTGGGTCCCGGTGTTCATGGCAACCGCGACATCGGCCTGTGCAAGCGCCGGCGCATCGTTCGTCCCGTCCCCGGTCATGGCGACCATCCGCCCGCCCTGCTGGTACTCGCGGATCAGTTTGAGCTTGCTCTCGGGTGTGGCCTCGGCAAGGAAGTCATCGACCCCGGCCTCGGCCGCGATCGTTGCAGCGGTTAGCCGGTTATCCCCGGTGATCATGACCGTCTTGATGCCCATCTTTCTGAGCTGGATAAACCGTTCCTTGATCCCGCCTTTGACAATATCCTTTAAGTGGATGACCCCGAGCGCTTCCCCGTTCTGCGCAACAACCAGAGGGGTGCCACCGGCACGGGATATGGTGTCTACCGTCTCTTTGAGCTGGTCCGAGACGGTGTTCCCGCTGGACTGGATGTACTTAAACAGTGCATCGGCCGCACCTTTCCGGATATGGAGGTCGCCCTGGTCGACGCCGCTCATCCGGGTCTGGCTGGAGAACGGGACGAACTGCATGCCGGCATCGGGCCCCGATGCACCGACCGTCCGGCCGCGGAGCTCGTACTTCTCTTTTGCGAGGACCACGATGCTGCGGCCCTCAGGCGTTTCATCGGCAAGAGAAGCGAGCTGCGCGACTCCCGCGAGATCCTCGATGGAGGTACCGTCCACCGGGATGAACTCAACTGCCTGCCGGTTCCCCAGCGTGATGGTCCCGGTCTTGTCAAGCAAAAGGACGTCCACATCCCCGGCAGCCTCGATGGCCCGGCCCGATGTCGTGATCACATTCCGCTGGATCAACCGGTCCATGCCCGCGATGCCAATCGCTGAGAGAAGCCCTCCGATGGTGGTCGGGGCGAGGCAGACAAAGAGCGCCACAAGTACCGTGACCGTGATCGTGGTCCCGGCGCCCGCGGCCTGGACGCTGTACGCGGAGAACGCATAGAGGGCTGCGGCGACAACGATAAAGATCGAGGTCAGGCCCAAGAGCAGGATGTTGAGCGCGATCTCATTGGGGGTCTTTTGCCGCTTTGCTCCCTCGATGAGGCTGATCATGTGGTCGAGGAATCCTTCGCCGGGGTTTGCGCTCACTCTGACGATCAGCCAGTCGGAGAGGATGATCGTCCCGCCCGTGACGGCACTCCGGTCTCCCCCGGCCTCGCGGATGACCGGGGCGCTCTCACCGGTGATTGCGCTCTCGTTGACCGATGCGATGCCTTCAAGGATCTCGCCGTCCACCGGAATTGCGTCGCCTGCCCTGACATAGAAGAGGTCGGATTTTTTTAACACCGATGAAGAGACGAGGGTAAAATCGGATTCCGCGGGCTCGCACCCTTTCACGATCCGGTATTTCTCCTTCAGCCGCTTTGCGGTCGTGTCCTGCCGCATCTTCCGCAGCGACTCTGCCTGTGCCTTGCCCCGCCCCTCGGCAAGCGCCTCGGCAAAGTTGGCAAAGAGTACCGTGAACCAGAGCCATGCGGAGATGGCGCCGATAAAGCCGGCCGGCGCTTCACCGGCCCCGGTGAGCGCCTGGATGTACAGCACGGTGGTGATTGCGCTGCCGACCTCCACCGTGAACATTACCGGGTTCTGGATAAGCGTCCGGGGGTCGAGCTTGAGAACCGCATCCACGACCGCACGCTGGTAGAGGCCCGGGACTGCCGCCGGGCTGCGGGGCTTTTTCACTTCAGACATGGACGAGACCTCCTGCAACCATTCCCATGTACTCCGCGATAGGGCCAAGCGAGAGCGCCGGCAGGAAACTGAGCGCCCCCACGATCAGGATCACAAAAACCAGCCACAGGATAAAGAGCGGACGGTGGTCCCTGAGGGTCCCTTCGCTCGGGGGCACGATCTTTTTGGTCACGAGCGATCCGGCAAGAGCGAGGGTCAGGATAATGATCACGTAGCGCCCGATAAACATCGCGATCGCGGTGGTGATGTTGTAAAAGAGGCTGTTGGCATTCAGCCCGGCAAAGGCGCTGCCGTTATTCTGGGAAGCCGAGGTATACGCGTACAGGATCTCGGTAAAGCCGTGCGGCCCGGGGTTTGCGACGCCGGCCTGGCCGGCCGTCGTGATGACGGCAAGGGACGTGAACGCGAGGATCATGATGATCGGGATGAGGATGATGATCGTGGCCATCTTCATCTCGTACTGCTCGATCTTCTTGCCATAGAGCTCGGGAGTCCGTCCCACCATCAGGCCGGCAATAAACATCGCAATGATCACAAAGATGAGCATGCCGTAAAGGCCGGATCCGACGCCTCCAAAGACCACTTCGCCCAGGTGCATGTCAAAGAGCACGATGCCGCCGGCCACCGGCATAAACGAGTCATGCATGGAATTGACCGCGCCGCAGGATGTGCTGGTGGTGATTACGGCAAAGAGGGCAGAGGAGACAGTCCCGAACCTCACCTCTTTTCCCTCCATGTTCCCACCTGACTGGAGCGCCGAGGGCGTCTGGTCGACCCCGAGCGGCGCAAGCGCCGGGTTGCCTGCCTGTTCGGACCAGATAGCAAGGCCGAGGAGAGGCAAAAAGATCAGGGTCATGGCAAGGATCAGGGCAACACCCTTGCGCCTGGAGCCGATCATGGTCCCGAACGTGATGCAGAGTGCGGCGGGGATAATGATCATGGCAAACATTTCGACAAAGTCTGAAAACGGCGTGGGATTCTCCAGCGGGTGGGCCGAGTTGGCGTTGTAATATCCCCCGCCGTTTGTCCCGAGCATCTTGATGGCGATCTGCGAGGCGACCGGCCCGAGCGGGATGGACTGGGTGGTGACGAGTGTTCCCGTGGTGTCATTGACCGGATCAAGGAGCGGCACGGTGACCGGCCCCGCAAAGGTCTGGGGCGTGCCCTGCGAGACGAGCACAAGGGAGATGACCAGAGCAATGGGCAGGAGGATCATAACGCTGCGCACCAGAAGCACCCAGAAGTTGCCGATGGTCGAGGCTGACCTGCGCGAGAACGCATAGATGAGTGCGATAAGAACGGCAAGCCCGACTGCCGCAGAGATAAAGTTCTGGACAACGAGGCCGGCCATCTGCGTGAAGTAGCTGACGGTTACTTCCGGCACATATGCCTGCCAGTTGGTGTTGGTCGCAAAACTGATCGCGGTGTTGAGCGAAAGATCCCAGGGAACAGCCCCGAGTCCTGCCGGGTTGAGGGGCAGGAATTGCTGCACTTCCTGGAGGATAAATACGGCGGCAATACAGGGGATGGCAAAGACCATGACGGCGACGGCAAACTGCTTCCAGTCCATCTCCTCTCCGGCTGCAACCCCACAGACGGTAAGGACTCGTGTTTCGAGCCAGCCGAGAACCGGGGAGAGGCTGTTTGGCTTACCGGTGAAGATCTTTGCCATCCATGCACCGAGGGGTATTGAAATGAGTGCGACGATGACAATGAAGAGGATCACTTGGATCCAGTCTGCGATCCGCATGCCAAAAACGAGATCCGGGGGGTGTGCAGTAAGGGGGGATGATCCGGTATGGGGCACGGAGACGGTATGCTCCGAAAGATCGTCAAGGGCAAGGTTCAGCGAGAGGACGTTGACCCGGGGTTCGCCAAAGATCCCAAACTGGCGGGGCTCGGTCTGCGCGGCAATGAGTGCTGATACGTCGGATACGGACAGGTTACGTTCGCGGGCGACGCGGGGCGCCTGGTAGTACGCGGCGGCGACCGAGATGTCCGGGTCAAGGCCGCTTCCCGATGCAGTGACAAGATCAACCGGGATCTCATTTGTGTTACCGGGATCGACAGCGTGGAGGGCATCGATCCGGGCCTGTACCTGCTGCACGAGCGCCGGGTTATTGGGCCCGAGATTGGACCCGGTTGATGACCCGGCATTATACGGTACCGGCGTTGTTGCGGAGGGACGGCCCCAGAAATACTGCGGTGACGAGAACGGCTGGCCGACCTGCGATGACCCGGCCACCTGCCCGTCATGCTGCAGGAGGTCCCCATTTGCCTGGGCGGGGAATACCACCTGGGAAATACCGGTGACAACAAGCGGGTACAGGATGCCCACGACGAGCGTGAGCAGCAGGAAGATCAGAACTGCTGGTTTTACCTGTCTTTTTATCAGTGCCCCGATCGAATCGGAAGTCATAGAATGAGTACCTCATGCGTGCCACGGCCCGTGTATTTCCGGACCGGCAGATCCTGCGCGTACGAGGGTTTCAGGTTATTGTATTTATGCATGTTAGCCTTGTAAGAATGGTGATGTTTGTTAAATTAGACTTTTTGTAGGTGAAGAAAAACAATTTTTGTGTCAACACATATGGTATGAGGAATGGAGGGGCGCGAGTTTTCAGACCCCGTGTTTACCGTTTTGCCGTGTTGTATAAACTCTGCATGAGTGTTTACACCATGGTCAGTGTCTGTTAATGGATCACCCGGCCCGGATATCTCTGAAAAACAGCGATCAGAAGGGAACCGATCCGGGGCTAACACAGGTTAACACGGCCGGGCGTCTGCGTCCTATGAGATCACAGCATGCAGTATAAACAATTATCATTGCATATACCCTTTCATTATCTGAATTTGTCTCCGCCCGATCATGCCCCGGATGCCGTAAATGCTGTGGGCATCAAATCGACAAAAATCAACGGGAAACGCGGAGACACCGATCCTGTTCCCGGTCAACGGGCACCCGGAACCGATGGCGATCCTGCCAATCGAGAAAAACTCCGGTAAGAGAGGGAGATGTGATGGAACCATGACAGAAAATCTGCTGAAACCGGCCGACCGGGTTGAAGTGACCGTTCTTGTCGACAACTATATCGATCTCTTTGTACCGCCGGCAACAGCCGTAGACCACCGGCTGCCGTTTGACCCGGGCCGCATGCTTCGCGCGGAGCACGGCTTTTCCAGTCTTGTCCGGGTCTTCTCTGGGAAAAAGGAGCATGTGATCCTTCTTGATGCAGGGCTCTCATGTGACTGCCTCATTCATAACGCCCGGCAGCTGGGTCTCGATCTGAATGAGGTCGAAGCCGTGGTTCTGAGCCATGGTCACTTCGATCATTTCGGTGGGCTTGATGAGTTTTTCCACAGTACCACACACCAGGTCCCGCTCGTTCTCCACCCTGATGCATTTCTTGTACGGAGGATGAACAGCCCGGTGAAAGGACCATTCGATCTCCCTTATCTCGATAAGGTCACATTAAAAAAGGCCGGAGCAGATCTGCAGCTTCGCAGGGAGCCGTCCACCCTTGGCGCCGGCCACATTCTCGTGACCGGGGAAGTAAAAAGAACAACCTCTTTCGAGAAGGGGCTCCCGGGAATGGAGACCCTGGCCGGAGACCACTGGAAAGCCGATCCCATCCGTGATGACCAGGCGGTCGTCATCAACGTCCAGGGCAAAGGCCTTGTCGTGATCAGCGGCTGTGCCCATGCGGGTATCATCAACACGGTGGAATATGCAAAAAAGATCACGGGTATTGACGCAGTCCACGCGGTCATGGGTGGGTTTCATCTCACCGGGACGGCTTTTGAACCGGTGATAGGTCCCACCATCGATGCGATGAAAAGGGTGAACCCGGCATACGTCGTTCCGATGCACTGCACGGGGTGGAAAGCGATCCACCGGTTTGACGAAGAGATGCCAGCTACATTCATTCTCAATACGGTCGGGACGACATACCGGTTTTAAGAACGGATTTTCCTGTCCTCTTTATTTCGGACAATAACAAAATACGGAAACCCTCTGCCCAGGATAAACGCATATGAGGCGATTGAGTTCACTCCGGAACTACAAAGATCGATAACAATGTGGGGGTTCCCCATATTAGGGCCCTCCGGGGCAAAGTACTCATCGTTCACGGAAGGGAGACTACATCCTCACGGATAAGCGTCAGAAACAACGGTCGCCATCATCTGCCGGGATTGCAGCCTGGATGCAAAAAAAGAGCCCCTGTCTCACTTTCTTATCGTACACCCGGGAATAACCTGTCGTTGCAGCCGGTTATGTGTCTTCTGTCGAAATCAGGCAGGTCTCATTACAATCTGTACCGCTGTCCCGTTGTCCCAGAATACGGTTCCCAGAAACATATCGACGCTCACTTCGCTCCCGTCCTTCCTGACGAGCCGGACGTTGTCAAGGTTCATCCGCGCACCGAGTGCGGCCTGATCGACCCGCTGCCGGAAGAGGGCCTGGAACCCAGGATCGATCATACTGACAATATCGCGGCCCATGAGGTTTTCGCCCGGACCAGCGCCGATCAAACGGCTGCCCGCAGTATTTATGTAGGCGATCCCATCCTGTCGGTATACCACGATCCCTTCCGGCAGCCACTCGATGAGAGAGCGGTAACGCTTTTCACTTGACGCAATATCCTCGACATTCGATACGTAATCCTTGATAAAAAACGATGCAATAACCAGGATCAGCGCAAAGAAGATCCGGTCAATCAGCGCGTATCCTATCGGTAAATCACGCGGGGACAGGAAAAGGCTCGCCGCCATCAGAAGAATAAACACACCGGTCATAAGAACCGGTGCATATTTCCAGCTGAGATACACAGTGAGGAAGAGGGGGATGAGATACAGGATCCAGATCATCACGCCCAGAGGTGTGATGATGTCGAAAACAAAAATGAGTGCAGTTGAAAGAGTGATATACACGACAATACGGAGAAAATCCTCCCTTCGTTGAACCGGCCAGATGAGCCTTCCCGTGTCCACCATACATGATCCTGTCGGATCTTATTATAAAAATCTGGTGGATGGTGGTCAGGGTCATGCCTTCATGAACGGTATTCGTGTCCGTGAACCGGACAGTTCTATTACAGGTGCGGGTCACACTTAGATCCTTTTGGGGAGAAGCGATCGTACCCGGTCGTGAGGTGAAGATGTGCGCCACTCCTCCCCACACCGGATACGACTACAACGGTGTCGCCGGTTCACGGGCAATGGCAGACCGTGCACATCTCCGGCATCTCACCAGGAATTCCTTCCCACTCTTTTTTTCCGTTGCAGAGTACGCAGGCCCGGTCCCCGATATCCGTGCTGTCGGCGAGCCGGTGCGTGACCACGATACAGGGGATCTGCATCTTCCTGACAAACCGGCGCGTGAGATCCTTTACCGTCTGTGTACTCTCTGCGTCAAGCGCGGTAAACG
>JACTVF010000219.1 GCA_019695435.1 Methanoregulaceae archaeon
TCGGCGGTGAGCTGATCCGGTCCCCGAATCACATCGCGGTGCGTTCTATCACGGTCCAATACTTCCTGCACTTCAGCGTCATGGACAAAGGCGCGGCCCGGGATGATGACCGTCTGTTCGAGTGATGAAAGATCGAGTTCTTTGAGATCGTCGATGGTGATCAGGCAGGCGATCTCTTTTTTTACCGGGATGACCGGGGACGTGGCGCCGCGTGCTGACAAAACCTCTCCGATATACGGCGCGGCCACGGAACCGGTAATGACCGATGCCCGGCGCTGGACGCGCGGGAGTTTTTTCATAAGTGCAGGTTCGTGCAGGATCGCAAACGGCGAACCGATCTCCGGGTCCCAGAGCGGTGTGCCGGAGATCTTCATCTTGAAGCGGCTGCTGAAATCGGTCACCATGTCCCGGAACGATTCCACCGATTGAACTGTCAGTCCCTTAAGGATCGGGGCGTTCTCCAGAATGAGTCCCTGTTCAGTTGCATTTGCAAACCGCATGAGGATAAGACCCTTTGCGCCGCGCTCTTCAAGCCATTCGCAGGTGCGCTCAAGAGCGGCGCCATCGTTGACCCCGGGCAGCACGACCGCCGCTGCATAAATATTAACCGTGCCGCAGAGCCGTTCGAGAATCGCAAGCGAGGCGTCCGGTGTCGGGTCGTGCATCCAGCGCTTCCGCAGGGTTGGATCAGATGCAAAGACGGTAAACGAGCACTCGGTCAGCCCGTTATCGATAAGGAGATCGGCAACCTTGGGGTCATCCCATCCTTTGCCGCTGGTGTACCCGATATGGAGCGGCGCTCCTGTTGCACCAAGCAGTTCTATGAGATCCTTAAACTGCGGGTAACAGCTGGGATCACCGCCGCCGCTTATGGTGATGCGGTCGAGCTCCCCGGTCTTTGTCTGGAGTGTGGCAAGGGTCTCATCCGCGATGGACCTGAGATCCTTGAAACCGCTGTACTCCTCCCTGACACCCCGTGTGCAATAGTCGCAGCCTTTCTTGAACGGCAGGCAGTAACGGCAGCCGAATGCCCGGGTTGTTTTCACTTTCTTGAAGTAACAGTACTCGCAGAAGCCCCGGCAGTCAACGCCCGCCCGTCCCCCGATGTCCACGGTCAGCTGAGCCATTCGTTGTTAGATAACTCCGTTCCGGTGCGTATAATGTATTTGGAATTGAACGGTGCGGAGCCGGGAAAAATTATGGACGGTTTTTGGTGGAAGGCGTCCCGGTGCGGTGCGGATTTTTATAAAAACCAGGCAAGTCTGTAAGATATCTCTTTACCGACCGATGTCCCCGGAAAGCACCACATTTTTTACCAGTAACTGCCTATTGTATATGGCGCCTCAGTGGCTTAGTTGGCAGAGCGGCTGACTTGTAATCAGCAGGTCCCGTGTTCAAATCACGGCTGAGGCTCTCTCTTTAATCTGTTAATCACTGTGAATCCCGTGGTTTTGATTTTCGGGGTGTTCTCCGGCACAAGTATTCCATACCTTGAAATTTTTGTGAATTTTATATGTAGTTACGCTTGATGCATCATGACAAAGAAAGCCTTCATCATGGGTATCACCGGTCAGGACGGGTCGTACCTTGCCGAAACTGCTGCTCAGTAAAGGGTACGAAGTCCATGGGCTCGTACGCCGTTCCTCCACCTTTAACACGAGCCGGATCGATTCCATTTATGTCGATCCGCATGATCCCGATGCCCGTCTCTTCCTGCATTATGGCGATCTCTCCGATTCCGAACAGATCGCAAATGTAATGTACAATATCCGGCCGGATGAAGTCTACCACCTGGGTGCACAGAGTCATGTCCGGGTCAGTTTCGATACCCCCGAATATACCGGTAATGTCACGGCCCTTGGGACGACCCGGCTTCTTGAAGCAATCCGCCGGAGCAACAACCCCGTGAAGTTTTATCAGGCATCATCGAGCGAGATGTTCGGCGCTGCAGTGCCGCCCCAGAGCGAGACGACTGTTTTCCACCCGCGCAGTCCCTATGCATGCGCGAAGGTCTACTCCTATTGGATGACACGGAACTACCGGGAAGGGTACAATCTTTTTGCATCGAATGGCATTCTCTTCAACAATGAGTCCCCCCGCAGGGGCGAGACGTTTGTTACCCGAAAGATCACCCGTGCAATTGCGCATATCCTTGCAGGGAAGGAAAAATTTCTCTATCTGGGAAATCTCGATGCAAAGCGGGACTGGGGATTTGCCCCGGAGTACGTCGAGTGCATGTGGCGGATCCTCCAGCAGGAAAAAGCGGATGATTTTGTTATCGGAACCGGGGAGACCCATTCAGTCCGCGAATTTTTACACGAATCATTTGATTATGTGGGACTCGATGTTGAAGAACACGTGCGGATCGATCCGAAATATTTCCGGCCGACTGAAGTCGAGGTGCTGGTTGCAGATGCAGAAAAATCCGGGAAGGTTCTTGGTTGGAAACCGACAATAAAATTCGCAGATCTCGTGAAGATCATGGTGGATGCGGATATGAAAACAGCGGGACTCGAACCTATCGGCAAAGGCGATGGAATTATCAGGACAAAGTTCCCGCACCGGTGGTGGAAGTGTGACTGAGAGGGAATGTAAAAAAAACCACGGTCATTAAAAGGATTAAATAACATATTTTCACTTGTCACGTGTAACGTACAGGTTTTCAGGGACTTCGCACAAAACGGACACACCCGAGGTTGATCTCTATGATGTTCTGGTCTGATAAAAAAATTCTTATTACTGGCGGGGCAGGATTTTTTGGTTCACAGGTTGTCAGAGAGCTCCTGCAGAAAGGAGTTCAAAAAGAAGACATTGCAA
Organism: Methanoregulaceae archaeon; assembly: GCA_019695435.1. Classification (GTDB taxonomy): domain Archaea; phylum Halobacteriota; class Methanomicrobia; order Methanomicrobiales; family Methanospirillaceae; genus Methanoregula. The sequence goes on from JACTVF010000219.1 coordinate 2,818, forward strand.
TTCCCCGCAGCCGGGAGATCGATCTCCGAAAATGGGAGAATTGCGTCGATGTGGTCCGGGATTCCGATATCGTTATCCATCTTGCCGCACGGGTCGGCGGGATCGGGTACAACCAAGCGTACCCGGCCCAGCTCTTCTACGACAATGCAATCATGGGCATTCAGATGATCGAGGCGGCCCGGCAGGAGAATGTCGAGAAGTGCGTGATTGTCGGGACCATCTGCGCTTACCCCAAGTTTACCCCGGTGCCATTTAAGGAAGACAACCTCTGGAACGGGTATCCGGAAGAGACCAACGCCCCGTACGGCCTTGCAAAAAAGATGCTCCTGATCCAGTCGCAGGCATACCGGCAGCAGTACGGTTTTAATTCAATTTATCTTCTTCCCGTGAACCTGTACGGGCCCGGGGACAATTTTGATCCGGCAAGTTCACATGTCATTCCGGCACTCATAAAAAAGTTTATCGATGCAAAACAGAACAACGCGCCATCGGTAGTAGTCTGGGGCACGGGTGCTGCATCGCGGGAATTTTTGTATGTCGATGATGCTGCCCGCGGACTTGTCCTTGCAGCAGAGCTGTATAATAAATCAGAGCCGGTGAACCTTGGATCCGGCATGGAGATCACGATCTGTGATCTGGTTGCCCTTATTCAGGAGTTAACCGGGTTCTCCGGAGAAATCCGGTGGGATTCTTCAAAACCCGATGGCCAGCCCAAGCGGAGCCTGGATGTGAGCCGGGCGCGGGAGGAGTTCGGGTTTGAGGCACAGATGCAGTTCAGGGAAGGCCTGAAGCGGACGATTGCATGGTACGAAGCACATCGCACAGAAGCCGGCCGGCCTCATGGTGTCGGGGATCATTGCTGAAAAATTGCCAATGTGTGGGAATCCACCGGTCAAACGTATGACTATAACGTATATGTTTTTGTGTGATGACGGATGTTTTCTCTACGAATCTCCTTTATGCAGACTTTTTTCTGGCTTCTCTGGTGAACCCGGATTAGTGGGATGGTTTGGGCCTTTATCGGTACAGACCCGAACCTAAAATTTACATTCACCCCATGAACTCCGGCAAAACCTGTGGTGAGTTCCTCCCCTTCAAGTGCACTCCAAGAAGGTGGTTTTGTGGGGATGATTATTATACCCCTAAAATATAATCCCCTCCGCTGTGCTCATCGTAAATGAATGCTTGCGGATTCTGCGGCGCTCTCCAAATCACCACAATATAAGTAATGTAAAAACAAAATTCATGGTAACTTCCTATGACCGAGACCCCGCCAGTTCAGGAATCCACTGTGCCGACCATCATCATCCGCCCGCCCCGGAAGTGGGTGCCGGTTGACCTGCACGAGCTCTGGGCGTACCGGGAACTGGTCACCTCGTTTACGCTCCGCGATATCAAACTCCGGTACAAGCAGACCGGCCTTGGGATTGCCTGGGCAGTCCTCCAGCCGCTCCTGACGATGGTCATCTTCACGGTCTTTTTCGGGGGGCTTGCAAAGATCCCGTCCGATGGCGTGCCGTACCCGCTCTTTGTGCTGGCAGCCCTGCTTCCTTGGACGCTCTTTGCCGAAGGGCTGACCCGGTCCACGACAAGCATGGTAACAAACGCGAACATCATGACCAAGGTGTACTTCCCGCGCCTGATTATGCCGCTTTCGAGTATCATCTCGCCGCTCGTGGACTTTGCGGTCTCCTTTCTCATCCTTCTTGCAATGATGGTCTACTACGGCTATGCTCCGACGCTTAACATCCTCTTTCTGCCGCTCTTCCTCCTGCTTGCGCTGGCGACATCGCTTGGGGTCGGTCTCTGGCTCTCGTCTCTCAACGTCAAATACCGCGATTTCCAGTACACGGTTCCCTTCCTCATCCAGATCTGGATGTTTGCCTCGCCGGTCGTGTATGCATCCAGCCTTGTGCCGGCATCACTGCGGGTCTGG
>JACTVF010000220.1 GCA_019695435.1 Methanoregulaceae archaeon
TTTCATGGGATGATAAACATTTTGAAACGGGTTTTGGACGAATTACATGAGATCACCGGACTACAACTGCCCTGCCTGCACTTTTGACCTTTCCACGGGAGGCATCCCGGCGGTACCGGGTGGAGCCGGCGTAAGCGTCTGGCATCGCCTGATAGCGGGTACTACCGTGAGTTGATCGACAAGGCATACGATGAGATCATGGCTGCATTCTTATGAAATAGGATCCGTGATAATATCGGTTGCGAGCCCCTCCATGTGTTTCTGTGGGCGGTTTTCAAAAGGACGATTACGGAGATTAAATCCCCATTGTGAAAATGGCAAAATATAAAATGACTCTCAAACAATAGCGAGCAACCAGAACGTTGTCCCTCATGTACCGCATTCTCTATGTCGATGATGAACCGGACCTGCTTGAGATCGGTAAACTCTTTCTTGAGCAGAGCGGGCAGTTCAGCGTTGACATCAATACATCAGCTCCGGCCGCACTTGCCCTGCTGGATACAAAGAACTATGATGCCATCATCTCCGATTACCAGATGCCAAGCATGAATGGTATCGAATTTTTGAAAGATGTAAGGACCAGGGGAAATACCATCCCGTTTATTATCTTCACCGGGCGCGGCCGCGAGGAGATTGTCATCCAAGCCTTAAATGAAGGGCAGACTTTTATATCCAGAAGGGTGGCGAGCCAAAGAGCCAGTTTGTCGAACTAACCCATAAGATCCAGCTCGCAATCGAACATCACCGGGCCGTAGAGAAGATTCAAGCACTAAATAGGTTATACTCGGTCATTTCTGCAACTAATAGGGCGCTTGTTCACCTCCGGACAAAGAGCGAATTTTTTTCCGAGATCTGCCGGATTCTCGTGGAAACCGGGGGATTCTGCATGGCATGGATCGGTCTTGCCGATCTGGAACACACAACAATTCGGCCCGTTGCCTCTGCAGGGCACATCGATGGATACCGAGATAATATCAACATCTCTACTGAAGACGTTCCCCATGGTCACGGACCGGCTAGCACGGCATACCGGGAAGGGAAGTACTATATCTCTAACGATGTTTCACGCGATCCCCGCATGGAACCGTGGCGGGAAGATGCCCTGAAATGCGGTTATCTGGCAGATGCTGCATTCCCGTTTGCCCCTGGAACAAAAAATGCCGGTGTTTTATCCCTTTATGCTCCGGTTACCGGATTTTTTGATGAGCAAATCATCGGTCTTCTGGATGAGTTGGCCATTGATATATCGTTTGCACTCAAGACCATCGACGAGGAGAATGATCGGAAATCTGCAGAAGAGAGCGTACGGGATCACGAGCGTCGCGAAGCAGATATCATTAACTTCTTGCCGGATGCTACCTTCGCAATCGACCGGTCCGGCCATATTATCTCGTGGAACCGAGCCATTGAAGAGATGACGGGTATATCAGCAGCAAAGATGCTGGGAAGGGGTGATTACGAGTACGCAATTCCGTTCTACGGACAGCGGCAGCCGACCCTGATCGATCTGGTCTTTGAATATGATGAGGCCATTGCCAAAAAATATGCATCCATCATTCACAAGAAGGATACCCTGATCACCGATACAACTCTTTCCATCCTGAAAGGAGCGCCAGTTACGCTCGTAGTCATGGCGAGTCCGCTCTACAATCAGCAAGGGGAGATTGTCGGTGCGATCGAGTCATTTCGGGACATTACCGAGCGGAAACGGGCTGAGGATGCTATCCGCGAGAGCGAGCAGCGGTACCGGAACGTGGTCGAGGACCAGACCGAGTTTATCTGCAGGTTCCTCCCGGATGGCACACATGTCTTTGTCAACGATGCCTACTGTCGGTATTTCGGCCTGAACCGTGAAGAGATCGTCGGGCACCGGTTCCGGCCAACGGTCCCAGACGAAGACCGGGAGCGCATGAAACGGTTCTTTGCATCCTTAACCCCGGACCACCCGATCGATAGCATCGAACACCGGATCATCATGCCGGACGGCGCTCTACGGTGGCAGCGGTGGAGTGATCGCGCGATCTTCGATCCCTCCGGAACGGTGACCGAATACCAGTCGGTAGGCTTGGACATTAGCGAGAGGAAACGGGCTGAAGAGGAACTCCGCTCAGCCCACGAACAACTCACTGCTTCTGATGAAGAGCTGCGCAGTCAGTATGATGAGCTTATCGGAGCGAAGGGCAGATCCGGGAGAGCGAGGCGAAATTCCGGGCTCTTGTCGAGTACTCGCTTGACGGCATCCTGATCATAGACCTCATGGGAAAGCTGCTCTTTGCAAACAGGGCAGCGGGTTTAATTGTTGATGCACCGGATTACGAGGCGATGATTGGAAAGATAAATGTGATGGAGTTTGTTGCACCCGAATCACAGGCCGATGTGCTCCGGGATATAAGTCAGGTTGCTCATGGCATCGACGCGTACCTCGTTCACTATAAACTCATCACTGAAACAAAACGGGAGATCTGGGTCGAGTGCATCGCGAAGAAGATCCCATTTGGAGACACCACGACAATGCTGGTATCCATGCGGGATATTACCGAACGCAAAGCGGGCGGAAGAGGCACTCCAGCAGAGTGAGAGAAAATACCGAAATTTCATCGAGAATACACAGGATATGGTCTACCGGACCGACAGGGATGGCAACCTTATCATGTTCAGCCCTCACGGGGTAAAAGCTGCCGGCTATGACTCAGAAGAGGAAATGATCGGGCTCAATGTCGCTAATGACACGTATCTGGATCCAGAAGAACGTAGACGATTTCTTGCGGCACTAAAAGAAAAAGGTTCTGTTGAGAATTATCCGCTCGCTCTGAAAGCCAAGGATGGAACTTCTCGTTTTGTCCTTGCCAGCAGCCATTTCTATTATGATGATCTGGGAAATATGCTGGGTGTTGAAGGGATCCTTCATGGTGTTACCGACCTCAGAAAAAAAGAGCAGGAGTTACGTGAGAGCGAGGCAAAATTCCGAACCCTCTTCAATAACGCAAATGATGCTATCTATATCCATGAAGTACTGCCGGATAACATACCAGGTAAAGTTCTGGAAGTAAACAGCACATTGTGCAGCCGGCTGGGTTACAGCCGGGAAGAGCTGCTTACCATGACCATCAGTGATATTGTGTCTGATGCACACCGGCAGAAGATGCCCGAAATCAATGAGCAACTAGCTAAAAAAAAGTTTCATTCATTTTACGGGGAACATAAGAGAAAGGACGGTTCTGTATTTCCGGTTGAGATAAACAGCAACAGATTCACGTTTTCCGGCAGAGAGATTGTCCTTGTTGTGGCCCGTGATATTACTGAACGCAAGCAGGCTGAAGAGGAACTCCGTCAATCTAACAAGAAACTCAACCTGCTGTCCAGTATCACCCGGCACGACATCCTCAACCAGTTGATGGCGCTCAAAGGGTACCTCTCTCTCTCAAATGAGATGATCGACAAACCCGCGATACTTGCCGGTTACATCCAAAAAGAGCAGACAGCGGCTAATGCCATCGAACGCCAGATCACGTTCACAAGGATGTATCAGGAACTGGGTGTCGCAGCACCCGAATGGCAGAACGTGAACGCGAGTATAAATAAAGCGGTCTCCGGGCTACCGATGCGGAACATCCGTGTCGATATCGATCCCAAAAATCCGGAGATCTTCGCTGACCGGCTCTTCGAGAAAGTGTTCTACAACCTGATTGATAACGCTCTCCGTTATGGAGGTGACCATATGAAGGCGATCCATATCTCTTCGCAGGAGATTGACACAGGACTCTGCATTGTCTGTGAGGATGACGGCGTGGGGATTACAGATGAGGATAAAAAGCGCCTCTTCACCCGGGGCTTCGGGAAGAACACCGGTCTCGGGCTCTTTTTATCACGCGAGATCCTGTCAATCACTGGTATCACGATTACCGAAACAAGCGAGCCCGGCAACGGTGCCCGGTTTGAGATGGTCGTGCCGAAAGGGGCGTACCGGTTTGCCGATGTGCAGTAAGATCCTAAAAAAAGTTCACTGTTGGTACCCGGTTTCTATCCCACTATTTATCCCCGGCAAGAGGATTAGCGGAACCAGTGAACCGGTACAGCCGTTTTGGCACCGTGATCTCGAACCGTGCCCCTTTGCCCGGCTCCCCGGTTTCCTGAATGGTGATGCCCGTCAGGGCAAGGATCCCCCGGACGAGGAACAACCCGAGTCCGGTATTTTTCCCGAATCCCCGCTCGAAGATCTGCTCTTTTTCATCAGCACCAACGCCAATTCCGTTGTCCTCCCATACTACGACCAGATCCTCGCCCGACGTTTGTAACGACACCTGTATTTCGGTCACCCGCTGTCCGTGCCGGATGGAGTTGTCAAGGAGGTTGGAGAAAATTTTCCCCAGCATCGGATCGGCGAATACCTCAACACCCTGCACATTCACGTGCAGGGCAATCGTTGCCAGGACCTGTGAGCGGGGCATGACGGTGTCCAGTTCTATCCACTGCGGCTCGTTGGTACCGAGATCCTGATAGATCCGGGTGGATTCGATCTGCGACTGGATCTCCGTAGTGGCGGATTCCATCTTCCCCAGGTACTCACCGAGCGCGGGATCGCTGGATTTCATTTCTGCCAGCTTGAGATACCCGAGGATCCCCGTAATCTTGTTGAGGATATCATGCCGGGTGATGCCGGAGAGCAGGCTGAGCTGGCGGTTCGCCCGGTGGAGTGCCTCTTCCGCCTTTTTTCGGTCGGTAATATCCTGGTTTACGCCATGGGTCTTGGT
>JACTVF010000221.1 GCA_019695435.1 Methanoregulaceae archaeon
ATTTATTAATAATAACTTTTCAATAGGAACTTTATAAAAATATTCTTCTTCTCCTACAAATTTATTTCTAACTTCTTCAAATCTACATAATAAAATTATTTTAGAATCACATAAAAATGCTCTTGTTCCTATTTTATTAATTGACATAAAATAACAAGGTAATTTATTTATAAAAAATTTTTCTTTTCTTTTTGGAATATTTAATGTTGAATATGGAAAATTATTAGTTTTCCAATTTGTTCTTACTTCAACTTCTACATTTCCTATAATCTTATCATTATTAATAATAATATTTAAATCTACACCATATGGGTCAGAATTATCAGTTAATTTTATTTTAAAATGATTATAAAAATATTTTTTAGCTATATTTTTTCCGAACTTATCAAATTCTTTATATAATTCTGAATCAAATTTTTTATTCAATTAATCAACCTTCAAATCTTCTTCAGTAAGATTACATTTAACAGGTTCAAAATCTTCCAAATCAATCTTCATCTTATCCATTTCAACAAATTGTCGGTTATCTTCATCGTCCATTTCCTGACCTGTCTTGCGTTCATACAATTTACTTTCAACTAAAAATTCATCAAATAATTCATTTCTGATAATATCATTTTTCAACATTGTTGTCTTCTCTTTCTTAATTCGCATCCTGAAAGAGTTGAAAGCAATCATTGTAAAATAAGCGAATGGATTTCTATATTTTATTATATCAAATTTATCAATATATTTTATTGAATTATACAGAGCATCAGACTTCATCTCCGCTTTCCAATCATCGGAGTAATTTATGAACTGTCTGGAATTAGCTAGATTGTCAACAATAAGAATAAAAATTTCACCTAGTTCTTCACTAATAATCTTTGATTTAGCCTCTTGATTATTATATTCCTCCAACAACTTCATAAAATTTTCATTTGATACATAAATTCGGACAGATGGTTTCTTACATTGTTCCATAATTTTGCCTTTCTACGGTTTCTCCAAACGAAGTTTCTTTGTTTTAAATTTTTCTTCTGCTCCATCCCTTATAATTTTAACTTCTATTCCTTCCTTACATCTATTTACAATGATAACAGAATTTTCAAAAACTTCTTCTTCTTCATCCTTATAATTTCCATCAAAAAGAGGTAATTCATTATCTTTCATTTATTTCTCCTTTTATAATACATGGCTAAACCAATCCATGTAAGATTACTCAAACAAAGAAATATCCCACCATAAAAAGAATAATGTTGATTTATGCTAGGAAAATAAAATAAATTCCATACACCCCACATAGTAAAGAAAACAATTGTAGGTAAGAATACTCCTTTAAATATTTTATCTCTATAAAGAACTTGAACATTTTTACAAATTAATAATGCTCCTATAACTTCAATAAGACAATTTATATAATCATAATTCATTAGCAACCTTCACAATCACAACAATCTTCACCTAAACCATTACAAATTTCATCTTTTTCATGAACCATTTTATATGCTTCTCCATATCCTTCCCAATTATCAACACCACAAGCCTCTAATGCATTTAAAAATATTGAATCTTTTTTTAAGGCTTCATATTCTTTTTCACTTATTACTACACCACATTTAATTTTTTCATCCATATTATTCTCCTTTTGTTAAATACTTTTCTGGTATAACTATGTGTTCAAGTTTATCTATTCCATAGTAGGGAGAATCATCACGCTTTTCATATGTTATTATTTTACCTCTTAGACCATCATAAAAACCATTTTCCCATTCTCCGTTACTCTTTATACCTACTATATCACCATATTTGAATTTTGTCAAGTTAACCTCCAAATCTATCATCATAATTGGCAAAAAGCATAGAATCCCCGACATATAATTTTGCTTTTATCTTTTTAATCATAAGGTCATGTACAACCTTCAAAGATTTTACCAATGAATCGGTTTTAATCTTTTCTATCCATTTATCATCTTCTAATGCTTTAACACTATACATTTTTCACCTTATAACAAGGAACTTTCTTATAAGTACCATTAACTAGTTGTCTTGCCCTTTTCTTTGCATTATTACCGACATTATAAGAACCATTATCTTCATTATCATGAACAAGACGAGCAGATTTTATATAATCACGAACTTCATAATTTGTAACACTCTGGTCAAGTTTATAAATTTCAAAATCCTGACCTTCCATCCTTTTAAGAATAGAAATTGGACATGGAGCATCTTTTTTGGCTACTGTTTTCTCTCTCATTATTTTCTCCTTAATTATAAATAGTTTTTAATTCCCCATTTGAAGGCCAAATATTATAATCAATTTCACAACTATCTATCAAATTCTCAATAGCCTTTTCTGCTATAATATCTGGTGATATTCCCTGATTAAAAAATGTATAAAGTATATGATAATTTGAAGGTTTAATATTACATTCTTTCAGAAATCTATCTCTTATACTTTCATAAGTATCATTCATAATATTTGTCAGAACAACTGAAATTAAAATTTTTTCTTCTTGTTCTATTAAATCAATATCACTTTGAGAAGGATGATGATTAATTACAAAATCTTTTCTTGATAATTTTTCAGGTTGAGCAATTCTATCTGTCAAATCAATTTCTTGCATGGTCATTCTCTCCTTCCTCAATCTTATAAATCCAAAACCATTGTTCAGGTATCATATTTGATGCCCATCCAACGAGTTCAGCATTTGGATATTGAGCCTTAATTTCTCTACATTCAACTTCATTTATAGCCTTTATTGTTCTTGAAGTTCTCATAATGTATGCCTCAATGCATGTCTGACATTCTTTAAAACAACACCCAATAGATTTTGTACTTGCCATTTATTTATATCAAAAGCATCAGGATTATTTTCATCTAAACCTATACCCCATATTTTATCATATGGTGATGCTTCAACAAAAATCTTATCTCCTGTATCAAGCATTTGTTTCTTTAAATTTTCATTTTGAGAAAACTTTGAAAAACAACCATCGAACATAACAGGTTTACAAACCTTCATCCATTCATTAACAGTAAATCTTTGAACCTTTCTACCTAATCGTTTACAACACAATGGGTCATTTGATGTATGTTTAATTTTCTCGGCTACATCAAAATCTTGAAAGTAAAGTGCTTTTCTCCACATAAAATATTGTTCTGAATTACTCCAATTCCAATTATCTCTAATAAAAGGTGCAGGATAAAAATTAGAGTAAATATCAGAATCACCCCCAAAATAAAATCATTTCATCGTTTTCTTTCATGTCTTTCCTCATATTGACCAAATTTATAATTATCAATTAATTTTTCTATAATATCATCTGTTGATAAATGTTCTTCAGCAAACACATCAAAATCTTTAGTAATACCTCTAAATGTATGACGCATATATATTTCTGTTGTAAATTTAACTGATTGTTGTTCTATTGGTTTATTAAAATCAAATAAATCTTTTTCTTTACCAGTAGGAATATATGGTTTAGAATCTTTATCTAACCAAAATGGATTTAATGGTTCCATATATGCCATTCTAATAAATCTCTTGTCATCTTCAATACTAATTCTTTTACCATTATTTAAACCACCAACCAATACAGTATTCATAATATACCTCAAAGTAATTACTTTTTGTCTAGTATCTCTTTTACAAATTTATCTATATCTTGTATATGTTCTGGTTGCGAAGCAACCAGTTCCGTCTTCGGAACTATTTTTTGAAGGTTTTGATTTTTCTTTTCTTTATCTACTTCTTTATCTACTTCTACTTCTACTTCTTGCTTGCAAGTTACTTGTAAGTTACTTGTATAATTATCTCGTATTTTCAATAGGTTAGGAATTGAGATTGTTATAATATCTTCAGAAGTTTCTACAGAAGTTTCTAAATTGTTTTCACAATATTCTAAGAAACTTTGTAACTTCTTTTGATGAAGTCCTAATAAACTTCCCCATTTCTTTTTATGATATGATACCGAACATTTATCATTTTTTTCCATTTTTGAGGCTACAATTTCTAACAAATGTAACCATCTACCGTATCCGGCATGGCCTTCTTTTATTATTAATTCATTTAAACCTTCAGAATTATAACAATCGGTAAAATGTTTAAACCATTTGATGATACACCTCCGGGAGTTTTGCTCCCTTTCGATAATAAATCACATTTCTTACATCTAGGTTTATAACCTGATAGTTTTGATTTATCATGATAAAATTCATTTTCGGTTTTGATTTCTTTACAATAGATACATTTAAAATATTTCATAATAATATTATAACATAAATATTTTTATTTGTCAAGTTAATCTAATCCATCACCTTTTTTGGGTCTTTCTTTTGTCCAAGCATCTTCTATAACTTTATTATGAGGTCTTACAAATTTAATGGCATCTATACAATTACAGGAAAGTAACCACCTTCCTGTAATCATAGATTCATATATTCCTAAATAACATTTAGGACATTTTTCAATTGGTACATCAATATCTTTCATTAATCTCCATCTCGTTTTCTTGGAGGAATTTGTTTCATTTGACATACACCATTTGAATTTAATGCAACTGTACTAGGAGATGAACATTGTTGTAGAACTTTCATATTAAAAACACATTCTGTACAAGCACAATGAAATATCATATCATAATCTCTGGAACTTGGAAATCTCCATTCACCGTGTTTGGGCATTATACCATGTTCATCCATATATTATTCTTCTCCTAACATTTCTATTACTCTTTTCATATGTTCTTCTTTAATACCTGTT
>JACTVF010000222.1 GCA_019695435.1 Methanoregulaceae archaeon
AACGAGCAAGATCAGGGATGCGAACAGGCAGTGCATGACGATCGAGCAGCTGTTAAAGGACGACCCCAAGGGAAGCGGTGTCCGGATCCTGAGGTGAGAAAGAACATGGTTACCGTAATTAACGGGGACGGGCTCATCCTTGGAAGGCTTGCTAGTATCACGGCCCGGCGTGCCCTTGACGGCGAAGAGATCGCGATCGTGAACGTCGAAAAAACCATTATCTCCGGCAGCCGTGCACGGGTGCTGGGCAACTATTACCACAAGCGCGTGCGCGGATCAACTGACTGGGGTCCGTATTTCCCCCGGCGGCCGGATCACATCCTGAAGCGCACTATCCGTGGCATGCTCCCCTACAAGCGCCCCCGTGGTGTCGATGCGATGAAGCGCATCCGGTGCTATGTTGGCGTCCCGGTGCAGTTTGCCGGTGCAACGATGGAAGTCCCCGAGGAAGTCCACATGGACCGGCTCAACAACCCGCAGTTTGTCACGCTCGCAGCTGTATGCACGGCCCTCGGAGCCAAGTTCTAAGGTGGTCACCATGGCAAAGATCATAAACACCAGCGGAAAACGCAAGACAGCAATCGCTCGGGCAACCATAAAGGCCGGGAAAGGCATGATCCGGGTCAACTCTGTGCCCCTTGAGAAGTACGGCACCGAAACCACCCGTATGAAGATCGCCGAGCCGCTCCTCCTTGTTCCTAGCGCGACCAGTGAAATTGACGTGACCATCGACGTCTCCGGCGGCGGGGTCATGGGACAGGCCGAGGCAGTGCGCACGGCACTCGCCCGGGGTATCCTTGAGTGGACAAACGATCCCGCTATCAAGGATATCTACCTTGCATACGACAGAACGCTCCTTGTAAACGACTCACGGCAGAAAGAGACCAAGAAACCGCACGGCCGTGGCGCACGCAAGAAGTTCCAAAAGTCTTATCGTTGAACCAAAAGATATATGAGAGGTCGAAAATCTTGATACCCGTACGATGTTTCACCTGCGGAAAAACCATTTCCACCGCGTGGGAAGAATTTAAGGCACGGCGGGAGAAAGGCGAGGATCCTAAAAAGATCCTCGACGATCTCGGTATCACCCGATACTGTTGCCGGCGTATGCTTCTGACTCACAAAGAGATCATTGATGAGCTCAACCCGTACCAGTAATATGACCGAGGGGTCGTGGGGTAGCCTGGTCTATCCTATTGCGTTCGGGACGCAGTGACCTGAGTTCGAATCTCAGCGACCCCATTTCCAATTGTAAACAATGGAACCATTTTGAGGATGAGGAATGCAGACGCAGACGTACACCCGGTATGAACGGGCGAGGATTATTGGAGCAAGGGCTCTGCAGATATCAATGGGTGCTCCCTTACTTATCACTACTTCCCGGATCGATCCCCTTGAGATCGCTATCGAGGAATTCAACGCGAACATTATCCCCATTACCGTAAAGAGAAGATGAGAGGCAAGGCGTTATGACGATCATTGAGGCAATCGAGCTGCGGACGATCCTTGACAGCCGGGGAAACCCGACTGTTGAAGCCGAGATCTCCACGGCAGGCGGTTTTGGCCGTGCGGCAGCCCCGAGCGGTGCAAGCACCGGTGCTGCTGAGGCAAAAGTCCTGCCCCCCAGAGAGGCAATCGACAATGCCATCCAGAACCTTATCCCCGCACTCATCGGGATGGACGCTGCCGACCAGGAGTGTTTTGACGCCCAGCTCCGCGATATCGACGGGACTGTTGATTTCTCCGGGATCGGTGCAAACGTGGCAGTTGCACTTTCCCTTGCAAACGCCAAGGCCGCAGCTACGGCACTGGGACTCCCGCTCTTCCGGTATCTGGGCGGTGCATTTGTAAACGAGATGCCGCTTCCGCTCGGTAATGTTATTGGCGGCGGTGCGCACGCGGCAAACGCGACCGAGATACAAGAGTTTCTGGTGGTTCCTGGCGGTGCGGCGGACGCAGAAGAGGCAGTTTTTGCCAATGCCGCTGTCCACAGGAATGTCAAGGATCTCCTGAAGAAAAAGGGAATTGCCGCCGGCAAGGGTGATGAGGGTGCATGGGCACCGCAGATTGACGATGCCCTCGCATTTGAGCTCATTGCCGAGGCAACCGCACGTGTAGATGACGAGATGAATGTCCCGGTCGATATGGGTATCGATGTTGCTTCGAGCCAGATGTGGACGGGCGAGGGGTACAAGTACCGCGAACGCGTCCGCTCGACCGAGGACCAGATCGCGTATATCGCCGAGCTCGTCGACAAATACAACCTTGTCTATGTCGAGGATCCTCTCCACGAAGACGACTTTGACGGTTTTGCCGAGCTCAATCGCCAGATAGGCGACCGGTGCCTGCTATGCGGGGACGACATCTTTGTTACCCAGGTCGACCGCATCGAGAAGGGCATCGAGAAAGGCTCGGCAAACTGCGTCCTCATCAAGCCAAACCAGGTCGGGACACTTACTGATACCTTCGAGGCTGTTCGCCTCGCTCACACCCATGGACTGGACACGGTGATGAGTCACCGGTCCGGCGAGACCACGGATACTACCATTGCGCACCTCGCTACCGCGTTCTCCTGCGTATTCTTGAAATGCGGAGTCGTGGGCGGCGAACGCATTGCCAAATTAAACGAACTCATCCGTATAGAGGAACAACTATGACCCCAGTAAACGAGATGGAAATAGAATTAAAGGAACCGCTCATCCCCGTCGAGGAGTACCTGGCAGCCGGTGTCCACATCGGCACCCAGCAGAAGAGCGAGGACATGAAGAAGTTCATCTACCGCGTCCGCGGTGACGGGCTCTATATCCTCGATATCCGCGAAACCGATGCCCGGATCAAGACCGTTGCGAAATTCTTGAACCAGTACGAGGCACCCGATATCCTTGTCGTCACCTCCCGGCAGTACGGCCAGTACCCGGCCAAGAAGTTTGCCGATACTATCGGCGCGATGTCCGCGACCGGCCGGTTCATTCCGGGCCTGCTGACAAATCCCGTCCTTGACGGCTATATCGAGCCGAAAGTTATTGTCGTGACTGACCCGATAGGTGATGCCCAGGTCATCAACGAGGCCGTCCAGTGCGGCATCCCGGTGGTTGCGCTCTGCGACACGAACAACATGACCAAGTTCGTCGATCTCGTGATCCCCACGAACAACAAGGGCAGAAAAGCGCTCTCGATGATCTACTTCCTTCTCACCCGCGAGATGCTGCGCCTGCGTGGGATATCGACGGCCCTCACGCAGGAAGATTTCGAAACCGAGATCTGATGCGATTCCCTTCGATCCCTTTTTGGATCGATCGTTACATATAACAGAACGACCAGAGGGTTGATCCGATGAAGACGCGTTCATGCGCAGTTGCGGGCATGTTCTACCCCAAGGATCCCTCCCATCTCGGGCAGCTCCTGGAGGGTTTCTTTTCAAGGACCGGCCCGGGTGGAAACTCCCTTGGGATTGTCAGTCCGCATGCCGGGTACATCTACTCAGGGCAGATCGCTGCCCATGCGTTCTCCACCATCACCCCCGGTTTTTCCGGCACGTTTGTGGTGATAGGCCCGTCCCATCACGGGTACCTCACGAGCGTATCCGGGATACCATGGGAGACCCCTCTCGGGATTGTAAATACCGACACGGAGTTTGCCGGGGCGCTGGATATCGGGTTCGATGAACCCTCCCACGGGGAAGAACATTCGATCGAGGTGCAGATGCCGTTCATCAAGTACCGGTTCCCGCGTTCGCAGGTTGTCCCTGTAATGATGGGGGAGCAGGATCCCGCTCATGTTGCAGCCGTTGCAGAAAAGATCCTCACTGCGCAGCGACTGACGAAACGGGATATCCGGATCGTTGCGTCCAGCGATTTTTCGCACTACGTGCCCGAGGCAAAGGCAAAGGACGGTGATCTCTACGCGATTGAGGCGCTCACCACGCTCGACGTGAAGGAATTTTACCGGCGGATTCGGGAGAAACATGTGACGGCCTGCGGGTACGGCCCGATCAGCGCCATGGTCTCCTCATGTATGTACATGGGGGCACGAGCAGGGCGGCTGATCCGGTACGGGACAAGCGGTGATGTGACCGGTGACCGGGACGAAGTCGTGGGGTACGCAGCCATTGCGGTGATGTAGGTTGGCAACGTGGAGTGCGCCGGGCAAGGTATTTCTGTTCGGCGAGCATGCAGTGGTATACGGAAAGCCCGGCATCGCCATGGCCATCAAGCCCCGGGTCTTTGTGACCGTGAGAAAGTCACGGCGCCCACAGCGGGCAAAATCACCCTATATTGACGGGTGCTTTGACGCGATGGGCGTGATCGGGAGCGTGTATATCAACTCGCAGATCCCCAGTTCCTCGGGGCTCGGGTCGTCTGCGGCCGTAACGGTCGCAACGCTGTCGGCCATAAATGACGAGTTTAGTGTCGGCAAAAGCCGGGAAGATATTGCAAACATGGCATTTGAGATCGAAAAAACGGTGCAGAAAGGGCGGGCGAGCCCCACGGATACCACCGTCTCCACGTTCGGGGGGATCGTGCTTATCTCAAGTGGATCGCGCAGGCGCCTCGCACCCCAGAACATGTACTTGGTGATCGGTGACTCGCTTGTCTCGCACAGCACGGCAAGGATGGTCGAGCAGGTTGCGGACCTGAAAAAACAGAATCCGGAGATCGTTGATCCGATCCTGAATGCAATTGAAGGGGTGAGCCTTGCGGCCATCCATCACTTAAACAACCCCAA
>JACTVF010000223.1 GCA_019695435.1 Methanoregulaceae archaeon
ATCGCAATCGACCGGGCAAAAAAGCAGCCGGTGATCCTCTTTGCGGAGACCGGGGGTATGGATATCGAGGAGACAGCACAGAAAGAGAAAAATGCCGTTCGCTCAGTCAGTTTCTGCCCCCTCCTTCCTGATGTGCCGAATTTCCTCCTACGGGAACTCTGCGGCGACTCACCGGCAGAGATACAGAAGACCGTCAACCGGCTCTACCATGTCTTCTGCCACAAGGACGCCCTCCTCGCTGAGATCAACCCGCTGGTTACCACACCTGATGGGGTGTACGCGGCCGATGCGAAGCTGATCATCGATGATAATAGTCTTGCCCGCCAGGGAATTGCGATCAACCGGGACCTTTCCGAGCGCGAACGGGAGGCCGAGAAGCACGGCTTTTCCTTCGTGGAACTGGCGGGTACCATTGGTGTCATCGGAAACGGGGCCGGCCTTACGATGTCAACGCTCGATCTCATCGAGTTTTATGGTGGTCGGGCCGCAGATTTTCTTGATGTCGGTGGCGGGGCGGACACCGAGCGGGTAATGCACGCGGTGCGCCTGGTTGCAAGCGTCCCGTCTGTCAGGGTCATTGTTGTGAACCTGCTGGGCGGTATCACCAGATGTGACGAAGTGGCTCGGGGCATCATCGCTGCCGGGGTTGCCATCCCGGTGATCGTGCGGATTGCAGGGACAAATGCGGAAGAGGGGCGAAAACTTCTCTCTGAAAAAGGGTACGAGATGCTCGACACCATGGATCATGTTGTAAAAAAAGCCGTAGAGGTGGCCGGATGATCTACGGGGATAAGAAAACCGGCGTTATCGTGACCGGTGCGACCGGCAGGCAGGGAGAGTACCATATCGGTCTCATGAACGAGTATGCCCGGCAGGTCGGCGGGCGCGGCGTTGTCGCGGGGGTAACACCAAAAAAGGGGGGGCTGTCAGTGCATGGTGTCCCGGTCTATAATACTGTAAAAGAGGCACTGAGGGAACACGATGCGACCACCGGTGTCGTCTTTGTTCCCGGTATTGCGGCGGCAGACTCCATCATGGAGGCGGCAGATGCAGGCCTTGAACTGGTCGTCGCAATCACCGAGCATGTCCCGGTGCATGACACGATGAAGGCCATTTCCTATGCACAGATGCAGGGCTGTTGTGTAATCGGGCCCAACTGTCCGGGCCTTCTCTCGCCCGGGGAAGTGAAGATGGGGATCATGCCCGCCGGCCTTTTCTTGCGGGGCAATGTCGGGGTGATCTCACGGAGCGGGACGCTCACGTACGAAGTGGTCGATGAACTCACCCGGGCCGGGATCGGGCAAAGTACGGTGGTCGGTATCGGCGGCGATCCGGTGATAGGCCAGACCTTTGCCGATGTGCTGGAACAGTTTGCGCAGGACCCGGAGACGAAGGCCGTGGTCCTGATCGGCGAGGTTGGCGGGAACCTTGAGGCGGAAGGCGCCCGTCATACGGATGTACCGCTCGTTGCCTACATTGCAGGAGTTTCCGCCCCGACGGACAAACGGATGGGCCACGCCGGCGCGATTGTGGAAGGAGGGGAAAGCGATGCGAGATCCAAGATCGCCCGGCTCAAAAAGATGGGTATTCCTGTCGCTTCCCGGCCTTCGGAAATCCCCGGCCTGATCCGGGATCTGTTCCGCAACCACTGCTGAAACACGGTACAGAAATATTCATGATAATAATGTTCTTTATTTCATTTTTATTCCCCATTCTATATTGATGATGTGGCTGCTTCGCTGATTCAGGGGAGTCTGCAGGAATGAAAACTGGCTCATCAGAAGGAATCCTGCACCGGGCCGTTTTTGCTTTTTCGCTATCCGCCAAGGAACTCACCGGACAATTGCCGATGCATGTGCATCGAACGGGTTTGTCCGCATTGCCAGAGAGAAGAGATAGGGATAATGCTTTTTTAAATGGCGCATATAGATCATCCACTCGGAGATCAGCAGGCCATAGACCCGGTTGACGTCCCCTGAAAGATGGGCGTAATCTGATGCCGGGAGATCCATGAACTGATCGCGTGCCGACAGTTCTTCTGCAAGGTGAAAGACTGCCTGAAGAAGCAGGGTGAAGCCCTCGTGTTCGATAATCTGCGGGTTCTCAAAGAAGCTGAGCATAAAATTTCTCTGTGACGTGAGGAACCCTTTTAGAGTGGGCAGGTCAAGGGTCCGGCTGTCTATACTGGTACTGTGTTGATGCAGGGTTTCAAAGGCACGGGCAAAATCCTCATCAGACCATTTGTCTGACACCATGAGTGCAGCTCTAACCTGGTCAACCGCAGGGTCATGTGCCGAGAAGGTCCGGAGCAGGCTGGTCCCTATTTCAGAATAAAAAACCCCTACCACCATATTGAGGTTCCCCATCCGCAGGGCACGCTCCCGTTTCTCAATCATCATGTCAATGGTGGATGCAGCGAGACCCACAAAGCAGCCGACCCCGACGAGGATGATTGCAATCGTGAGCAGTTTACCGGCTGGAGTCACCGGATAGATATCCCCAAAACCCACCGTTGCTATCGTGACCACAACAAAATAGAATGAGTCAAGCAGGCTGCGGTTTTCAAATGTCATCATTCCAGCGATGCCTACCAACATCACCACGATCAGAATGGAGACATAGATACGCAGGCGGAGATGGATTGTTTTTATCACAGACCAGATTATGGGTACCCGTATATAAAAGGGATTCTTCTGCCCTTAAAAAGCGATACCCCCGACCAGATTCGAACTGGTGTCGCCGGATCCAAAGTCCTGCATGATTGACCGCTACACTACGGGGGTGCTCGACGATAAGACCACTAATCTAACAGTTTCTAGATTTCGTGGCTATGTCCCATTTATTTCATTCTCTGATCTCAAAAAAGCATTGATGATAATAAGACCGCAAGAGCAAAAGGTCCAAGTCCCGGTCGGCGCATTCTGCCTTGATGTTTCAAGATATTCTCCTTTTTGTATTCTTTAATTCAGTAATATCTATGGGATCCGAAGTATAGGCCGATGGTTAAATAACCGACCAGGCGCTTTTTATTTTTCAAGTTGAAATCATGTATCTGCTGAAATGCGCTCAATGTATTCTACTCTGAATCTGACTTATCCGTTTGAATAACTCAGAAATATACCCCAACGTTTCATTTATATCAGGAGTATGAGAGGAGGGATGTGCACATTCATTTCTTTTATTTAATAACCCCTGCAATGCTTTTTTTTCTGTTTTTGAACAATAGCCAATATCAAACAGCAATTCAATAATAGAGAATTCAGTCTGTTTTTCTGTTAATTCTTCAATTGTTTTATAATTCCATGACGTTTTTTTCAAGGATATGTTCTGCAAACCAAAATCCTCTATCTTCTCTAAAACAAAGTGCATAAACCCTACCCAAGATAAAATAATCGCAGAACGATAAAACTCCTGTTCGACGCATTGTAGCGCCTCGTGAAATAAAATTTTCTCTTTTATTGAGAGCATATCCAATTTTTTGAAGGAGTCACTTAGTAAAATAACCCGCGATTTTTTAGATGTTTCATGAATTGAAAGAAGTATATGAGCCTCTTTTTCAAAATCATTCATTTTTTGGGCATATAATAAAATAATATCGTGATTAATATCCATATTCCGCCTAAGAGAACAAATGCTTTTTCATAGATTCAAATAATTTGTCATAAACATCAGGATTTGTAGTTTCGGGAAGTTGTAACTGTATATTCAGATTAACTGTATACTGTCCATGTCCAATTACCTTTTGAATTTTTACGGCGCCCTCTCCATTACTCTTTTGAGAAATATCTTCTGTAGGACTTGAGGATGTATCGTCAGAAGTTTGATTAAAATCTGCCAATGAGCATAAGGCATCAAAGGTAGCAACCAAATTACCTATTTGCTCATCATTTAAATCTGTTTTCCCCTTAAAAAAATTCTTTAATTCATCCTTTGATTTTTGCAATGGATTACTGAATACCTTAAACATTTCAGCGTATGCTATTCGAATAGCTTCAGCCATCACTTTTTTAGATTGTGAGGCATCTCTATATCGTTTCCATCGCTCATTAGGTGTTCGACCTGAACCAACAAATTCCAATTGTTCCATTATTTTCGGGATAGATTCGTCATAACTACTTTTAAAATTGTGAAGATGTAAAAAATCTTTATTTACTTTAGAAGGTACCTGTTCACTTTGAATAATTCCAAAGAAATCAACCAACTTTTTAGGATTTTTGTGTAACGGAAATTCCATTTAACTCACCTTTAATTAGTTTATAAAAGATCATGCTTGTATTTTATATATAAAATTTACTTATATTTCATCGAAATTTCATAATTTTCCGTTAATCCTTTCTCGTTCAGCAGTTATTAATGAACACTCACCAATCTCATCATACTGAAGAAGCAATTCCCTCTTTATTTGTCCTGCTCTGAATCGACGTGTTTTAGCACAGTCAAATGATCACCGCTTGACCTTGCTAGCCTCCTTTGAAACCCACCCATTTTCCGTGAGAATTACATCAGTTGGCGTGTATGCCATTGATATTTCGTGATTCATTGTCAGCACTTCTTTTTCATGTTTAGTCAGGGTATACCCCTCAATTTCATCATCTTTTAGCAGGAGTTGTCGTCCGCGTTCTTTCAAATACTGCCGCGAGTCAAACTCAGAGTCTTTCGATTTATCAGGCTTCTTTTCAGGAAGACCAAAATAAGGGGATTCAGGGGGTTTG
>JACTVF010000224.1 GCA_019695435.1 Methanoregulaceae archaeon
AAAATCCGAGCAACAATCGCTGGAAAAAGAAATTGAAGGCGCGATGTCAGCAATTCTAAATGGCGCGGGAAAGATATTTTCAACTGATGAAGCTGCTGATCGCGCGAAGGCTGTGGGGGCTGAAAAATTTAAAGACGATCCTTTAAAAAAAGCAAAATGGGACGCGGCGGTTGACGACTTTGCCAAAAAATATAAGTTAAAAAAGCTGATGGAGGGTAAATAAACAAACCCCATTCGAGAGAATGGGGTTTTGTGAACCAGTATCAGCCAGCGACTACGGTTGGCTCCGTTTTGCGTGGGTGAGTCTGGGCGCGTTGCTCGGCAAGTTCCAAGAATGCGTTTATCAGGTGACTGATCTCACGGAACGAGATGTATTGGAACGCGTCGCCATATTCACTCTGCATCTTCATGATGGCTCTATCTATGGCATCAAGGTTCATCAATACTTCCATGCGGTTGTTGACATGCTCCTTCATCATCTCGTCATCGGAATTAAACGGGTAGCCGTGATCGGTCTGATGTTTGAGATGCGGGAAAATCATTTGTCTGATTTCCCATTCGACGCGGGCGGCGAGCATTTGTTGCTGACTATTGGTAAAGGGCTTTTTGGTTTCGGACATGGCGTTTCCTTTTGTTGACAATTGAAGAAATCAATCAACTTAGGTGCTGACGGATTTCACACAATTGCCAACGGGAGCGGGGAAAACACCGGACGAAATTCGTAGTAATTATAGGTCAAAACCGCTCAAAAGTCAACAGTAACAGCCTAATTACAAGTCGGTTACATTGACGGCTTCGTTGAGCCTTGCTTTAATTACAGGCGGAACTTTTTCGTTCCTTACATCTCAACCATTCCGTCTTTGCATCGGCTCCGGTACTGCCGTGCCGGAACGAAAGCCAGGGCGGGCAACCAAAGGAAACCCATGAAAACATACTGCTGCCTGCCAGCCATGACTGGAGGAGCCTTGTGATTGATTGCGTGATTCATCCCCCCAAATTTTCGCTCGGGCAGGTCGTGGCGACGCCAAACGCTCTCGCCGCGATTCCGGGCGATGAAGTTCTGAACGCCCTGTCCCGGCACGTCCGGGGCGATTGGGGAACACTGGACGCGGAAGACTTGAACACCAACGAACGCGCATTGCGTTTCGGTGGGCGTTTATTTTCCTCGTATCACTCAAGCCGAAACGTAAAGTTTTGGATCATCACCGAATGCGACCGCTCGGTTACAACCGTGCTGTTGCCGGAGGACTACTGAATGAACACATGGATTGACTTCAAGGAACTACGTTCAAAGCTCGACTTTGAACAGGTGCTTCGACACTACGGCGTCGAGGTGAAACGCAAAGGCAACCAGCATCACGGCTACTGCCCGCTGCCAAATCACAACGGAAAGAAGAACTCGCCGTCGTTCTCGGCCAATCTTGAACGCGGCATATTCCAGTGCTTCGGCTGCGGGGCCAAAGGCAACGTCCTCGAATTCGCGGCCATGATGGAAAAAGCCGATCCGAAAGACGGCACGGCATTGCACAAAGTGGCCGTTGAACTGCAACAACGCTTCTGCCCGGAGCTAGGAGGAAAACCCTCTGCCGAAAAAGCGGCTCCACCGAAAAAGGCGGAGCCGAAAGAGGAAAGGCCGGTCATGGTCAATCAGCCGCTTGATTTTGAACTCAAAGGGCTGGATGCGGAGCATCCGTATCTGTCGGGTCGTGGCTTCACGTCAGAAACGATCCGGCATTTCGGCCTGGGCTTCTGCTCGCGCGGAATGTTGAAGGACCGGGTGGCAATTCCACTTCACGACAACGAAGGAAAGCTCGTTGGATACGCCGGTCGTGTGATTGACGATGCTTTAATCAGCGAAGACAATCCGCGCTATCGTTTCCCTGGGAAGCGCGAGCGTGACGGCACACTCTACGAATTCCGAAAGACGCTGTTTTTATACAACGGCTTTCGCATTAAAACGCCAATTGACGATCTGATTGTCATCGAGGGATTCGCCTCGGTCTGGTGGCTGCATCAAAACGGCCTGCCCTCCGTGGTAGGAACGATGGGGTCGGACTGTTCTGAAAGGCAGGCTGAACTCATCGTGTCCTTGGTCAAGCCAAACGGCCGGGTGTGGATTGCGCCGGATGGCGACAAGGCGGGCGAGCGATACGCTCAAACGCTGATGTCACTCATTTCGCCGCATCGCTTCGTGCGGTGGGTGAAACTGGATGAAAACAAACAGCCGACGGATTTGTCGGCTGAACAATTGAAAATTCGCTTCATAATATGAAGCGCACGCGACCTCGTGAGGGGTCGCTTTTTAACGTCTGAACATTAAAACGCAAGACAATCTGTACTTTGCGATTGTCGAAGCATGTAACAAAAAGCAGATCAGGGCAGGCTATTACCAGTTTAACGCGGGTAGACAATTATGTCGTTACATGATAAAACACTCATAGATCTCAACGAAAGGATAAGTATGGATGAGAATGGTGGATTCGGGTATGCTATGTTAAGACTACTTATTGCTTGTATCATGTGCTGTTTTATCGTGCTTTTAATGCTTGCCTTGTTATTAGTAGTTTGTTCGTTTTTACAGACAGGGAAAGTTGAAATAGTTGCTCTATTGGCTATTGTCATTCTTCTTGTGCCCATTATCAGCCTTTATCGCTGCATTAAAAAGCTCCTCCCCGTGATGAAGTGTAATAAGTGTGGCGGAAAAGGTTTTTTGTTTGTGGGAGAGATAAAGTATCCTGAATCCTCCTCACTCTATATGTACAGATGTACAAAATGCGGGGAAGAAAGGAGTGGATATCCGAACAGGTGAATGGATTACAAGAGCCCCCAAGGATCACATGCCGTCTCGCAAGAGGCGGCTTTTTTCTTGGCTTTTTAAGCATCACGCACCAAGTCGCGCAAACGCACCTTGAGCGCTTTCGCCACGCGGGCAAGGGCGTCAACCGAAATGGTCTTTTCTGTGCGTTCCACCTCGCCGATGTATTTCGGATTCAGGTCTGCCAATTCTCCAAGCCGTTCTTGGGTCATTTTCTCTTTCTTGCGATATTGACGAATGGCCCGGCCCAGCGATTTTCGATGTGCAGATTGTGCTGCCACGATTTGCAAGAATAGCGGACATCCACGCCAACACTAAACCAGCTATAGCTGGTATTTTGTTCTTGCATTTCCCCGGCATTTCCCCGATTGTTGCGCAGTAATGAATACGCCAATTGAATTTCGCCGCAGAATCGGTCTCACGCCGCAGGAAAACGGCTTGCAATGCGCTGGCTGTAGCGATTGTCCCGATTTGTGGGAGCTTGCTAACGGCGATTTTGCCGTCATCGGAGAAGACATCACCGATGCCGCTCAAGCCACGCTGCCGGCGGTTGCCGGTTGCGGCCCTTCCGAGCGCATTATCCGCTTGCCGCGCCGAGTGCTGGTGAACGCCAAAAGGGACATTCCCGACGCTGTATAGCCTGTGATAGAATGGCGGCATGGGATTTGGGGGCTGGCTTGCCGAAAATTCAGTCCGTCTTTTAACCGCCGCCGCTGGCATCGGCGGATTGTGGTTTGCAGCGTATTCAATCCATGAAGAGGCAAAAGCCCGAAGAGTGGCCAACCTGCTTGCCATCACCGCCAACCACCGCGAAATTTGGAATACATTTCTCAATAACAAGGAACTGGCGCGCGTTCGTGATGCATCGGCCAATATAATCAAGCAACCGATTACAGAAGCTGAAAAAACTTTCGTCGCGTCGGTCATCGCGCATATCAACAGTGTATTTTATGCGATGAATAACAACCTGGTCATCAATTTGGATGGACTGCGGCGGGATGTGGCACAATTTCTGTCCCTGCCGATTCCCCGTGAAGTATGGGAAAGAATAAAACCTACTCAAAACGATGATTTTGTCGCCTTCGTGGAATCGTGCCGGAATTGGAAATAATTAGCTTTCCAGCAAACGGATTTTTTTAACTTTGGATTCAACCAACACCTCGCGCTCCGGTTGCTGTCGGTAGTCATTCGTCAGACTTTGCCGGTCGGGATCAAATAGTGTTCCTTTCGTCGCCTCATGGTAGTCAGTGGGATTTACCCAGATTGCTCCAAACGGGTCGCGGATCACTTCTTCAAACGTGGACAGGCAGAATTGCTTTGAAACAGGTAGATTTGCTTGTAGCAACCGCTCGGCAGTATTATTCCGGCGTTTCGCAGTTTTTAATACCATGAGCACGCGGAAAGGGAATTTTTTATAATCATCACTGGATGCGCCGTTACGGACTGCAAAATCGCCCGATTTGTAATACTCGAAATAACAACCGGCTTTGCCGACAAGAATTTCCTGAATTTCTTGGGAACGATCCAACTCAAGAAAGAATTCGTAGGCAAAACCTTCCGTAACAGCGTCCTTGTCCTGGATGCTGATGAAGCCGTCAGGCTTTACCAGGACTTTCTCGCTGTTGTCACCGGGGCGATACGCCTCGAATTCATTTAGAAGCGGCCAAGTGTTGAAGACTTTGATTTCAAAATTCGCCTCTGATTTGATAGCCGCATGAAATGCCGTCTTCACGTCCATGACTTCAAGTTCATGCCGGATGGTGAGGTCGCTCACACGGGCACGGCGTTCAAGTTGAGGCAATTCAAATGAAGGATAGTCATTCAAGACGCCTTCTTTTTGGAGCAAAACCAAGCCTTTACGGGTTAAAAAGAGGAT
>JACTVF010000225.1 GCA_019695435.1 Methanoregulaceae archaeon
CGATCAGGAGACGCTGGAGATCGCCCAGATGGTGCTTGTCGGCAAGATTAACAAGGGGATCATCTCCCTCATTGCAAAGTGTGGCGCAAAGGGTGTCGGGCTCTCGGGAAGCGACGGTAACATCATCATCGCAAAGAAGATGGACCTTCAGAAGGTCAATGTTAAGGGTGTGGAGCAGGAAGTGGATCTTGGCCATGTCGGGGAGATCGAATGGATTGATCCCTCCCTCCTCAACACTCTCCTTGAACAGGACTACATCCCGGTCATTTCTCCTATCGCTATCGACCGGTCCGGGGGCAGCCTCAACATTAACGCCGACACCGCCGCAGGAGATATTGCGGTGGCGCTCAAGGCATTCAAACTGATCAACATGACCGATGTCGATGGTGTCATGGACGCAAAGAGGACGAAGATCTTCCGCAAACTTTCGATCGACGAAGCCCGCGCCCTCCTCTCATCAGGTGCAATCGGTGAAGGGATGATCCCTAAGGTGACCTCGGTCATAAAAGCGGTGGAAAATGGCGTCCGTTATTCCCATATCATCAACGGCAACGTGGAGCACAATCTCATCCTCGAGCTCTTCACCCATGATGGCGTGGGGACGATGATCTCCCTCCATTAGGTTTTTTTGCATGCCGCGTTAACATTCAGGTACTAGATCTCCCGGGAAAGGCGGGCAGGTGTCACTGGATGGATAAACTCATAAAAATTGTCGTTACCCTGTTTGTTGTCATTGCGGCTGCCAGCGTGGCCTATGTTGTTTACATCACGCCGTCTGTTCCTGCAGCCACGCCATCGGCGGCAAGCGTCAGCGACAACATCGTCTATTATTTCTATGGCCAGGGTTGCCCGCACTGCGCGAAAATTGAACCCTTCATGGAAAACATATCAGAAAAATATCCTGATGTGGATATCCGGAAACTTGAGGTCTGGTATAACCAGACAAACCAGCAGGTCTATGCACAGGTAAATGCGCAGGCCGGCATTTCAACCCCCCCGGGCGTTCCTGAAATCGTCATCGGAAAAACGGTGCTCGTAGGGGAAGTTGATATCCCTGCAAAAATGGAAGCATACGTGCAGGCCATCGAAAAAAAAAAGCAGTCCGTGAGTCCCTGAGCAGCACAACATCCCCCTCTTTTTCGAACATAACAATTACCGGTTATTATTTCTACGGTGACGGGTGCAGCCACTGCGAGGACATAAAACCCTTCATTGCTGATATTGAGGCACGCTATTCCTACCTCCAGCTTGAGCAGCTCGAGGTCTATCACAACAGTACAAACCGTGACCGGTTCCTTCAGATGGCCCAACAGCTGGGCATTACCTCGGCAGGTGTGCCCACCATCATTATCGGGGACCACGCGCTCGTGGGCGAAGATGAGATCCAGAACCAGCTGGAGAGCACAATCCACGGGCAGGAACTGCTGGCAGAAAACGCCACTGCCACCGGGACGCAAACGGGCGGAAACGGAACGGTTACGGCCTCCGCGAATTGCCCCGGTAATTTCACGACCCTGACGGTTCCCCTGGTGATCTTCTGTGCGGGGATCGACAGTATCAACCCCTGTGCATTCTCGGTCCTGATCATTCTCCTGCTCTCGATCATCACGCTCCAGAGCCGCCGGCAGGTCCTGATGGTAGGCGTCACCTATATCGCGGCGGTCTTTTTGTTCTACTTCCTCTCCGGCATCGGCATCTTCTCCTTTGTGCACCTGTCAGGAGTATCAGGCCTGATCGCAACGGCGGCTGCCGTTATTGCAATCGTGCTTGGCCTGGTCAATATCATT
Source organism: Methanoregulaceae archaeon (assembly GCA_019695435.1). GTDB lineage: Archaea > Halobacteriota > Methanomicrobia > Methanomicrobiales > Methanospirillaceae > Methanoregula. Next base: position 1,788 of record JACTVF010000225.1, read on the forward strand.
GATGCTGCATGGAAAAAGGAGGGATTCATCCTTGCCATCCCGGAGTCGAAAAAACCGGTGATCGAGCGGTATATCGGCACGGCAACGCTTCCTGCCGCATTTGTGCTGGGAGTCCTTGTTGGGATCTTCGAACTGCCCTGCACCGGGGGGATCTATCTTACGATCCTCAGCCTGATGAGCAGCACCATGACGCTCTCGCAGGGGATCCCCTACCTCCTCCTCTATAACTTCATCTTCATCCTGCCGCTGATCCTGATCCTGCTTGCAGTCGTTTTCGGTATCCCGCCGGAACGGGTCAACACATGGAGACTGGAGAACCGCAGGATGCTCCGGTTCGCGATAGGTCTTGCGATGATTCTCGTGGGAATCCTCATCATTTTCGGCCCCCGGCTCCTGTAGGCGCTCGGGACTGATGCCCTTTTTTGTTTAATAAAAAAGTATCAGACCGGGATGTCTGACAAAAATTATCTGACAATCCTTTTTGGCGGGACGGATTTTCCCATGGTCGCCCGCTGTTCTTTCTCGTTCATCGAGATCAATGTTTCAAAGATGGTTTTTATCGGTACGGGATCGAGATGGTTTGCCTTGGCGAGTTTCATCACGTACTCCAGCACATCCGTTTTCCGCTGGTTGTCGTGGACCGGTATCCCTTCCGTCTGCTTGACTGCTGCGACTTTTTTGGCAAGGTTCTGCCGTTGTGCGATGAGGCGGATGATCTCCTCATCGATCTGCGTGATCTCCGCCCTGACCTCCTCAATTGACATAGTACAAGTACATTGCAGGAAAAACGGATAAACATGATGACGCGTCGTGACGTCCTACGCGAAAACAGATATGACAGAACCACCCTATCTGATCCGGTGGTCTCATGTTCGAACGAATTACCCGGCGCGAGGAAGCTGACCTCTTTGTCGCATGGATTGCAATTTCCATCTCGTTTGCGATTATTTTCATCTCGCCCGGTGGTCTCCTGAACTTTGGTTCCAGCCGTGTTAATGCCTTTACCGCTCTGATTTACCTCGGGTTATCGCTGATTGTGGTCTTTTTCGGGTTCATCCTCCACGAGATGGCGCATAAGTTTACCGCGATAAAATACGGGTTCTGGGCGGAGTTCCGTAAGGACAATATGATGCTCCTTGTCGCAGTCGCCCTTGCCTCCCTTGTGGGGGTCGTGTTTGCAGCCCCCGGTGCGACGATGATCTACAACACGAGGGCTGATGGCAGGATGATCAGCCGGGAGGAGAACGGGAAGATCTCGGCTGCCGGGCCGATCACGAACCTTATCCTTTGTATACCGTTTGCCGGACTCCTACTCTACGGCGGTCTGTCCTCCGGTTTTAGCTCAAATCTCTTTACGCTTGTCGGCGTTGTCGGACTTCAGGTCAATGCGATGATTGCGGCGTTCAACATGCTGCCCGTCAGTGTGCTTGACGGCAGGAAGGTGCTCGCGTGGAACCCGGTGCTTTTTGCGATCCTGATTGTCGCCGCATTTGGTATCCTTGTGTCATCGTTCTATCTGTTCACCGCATAAATCATTTTTTAAAACCCGAAAAAAGCGTGGGGTAAGACATTTGTTCGGGAATCCCGCGAGGTGTGATCCCCTATTTTCACGTACTTTTAATCTTCTCTAATTCCCGCACGATCTGCTGTCCCTTTTCATATGCCTCTTGTAGGGCGGTCGGGTGATTTTTGATCCCATTGTACTTATCCATGTTGTTGGCGACGATATTATCAGAGTAATCAAATCCCGTCCCATGGAAGAGGGCGGTAATTGCCGGGAACGCGCTGTCGAATACATTTGTCTGGTTCTGTCCCGCCGTCGAGATGAAGACACCTTTGTGTTTTTTGATATGATCCGGTGAGAAATCAAGTGTTTTGAGGATGAACTTCCGTGCCCAGAGATATTGCGCCCGGTCGATAAACCCCTTGAGCTGGGCAGTGATCCCCATGCTGTAGATGGGAGAAGCGACCGCGACGCAGTCGGCGGCGAGAATACGGTCATACAGGCCCGGGGCCTCGTCTTTTACGATGCAATTGCCTGTCTTATGGCAGGCATTGCAGCCCCGGCAGGGTGCGTAATTGAGATCGGTGAGCACCACTTTTTCCACCGAGGCACCTGCAACTCTGGCACCGTCGAGGAAACTGTCCAGCAGGGTTTCGGTATTCCCATGCCGGTGCGGGCTCCCTGAAATGCCAAGGATTGTTATTGTCATACCTGACGCCCTGCATCCAGACGTTTTTTTTGTTCGGCAATGACCATCTTTCCCAGTTTTGTGGCATCTGAGCGGGCGGTGGGATGGCGCTCGATCGCCCCTTTTTCATCCACGCCGTTTACCATCAGGTAACTGATATCTGCGTCCTTTATGTCGATCACGTGGTAAAAACACTTGACCGAGGGCACCGCCGCGTCAAAGACGTACGGCCAGATCTGCCCTGCGGTTGCAAGGAACACCCCGAGGCGTTTTCCTTTCCGTTCCGGGGGGACAATCGGCAGCTTGAGAACATATTTCCGGGACCGGAAGACCTGCGCACGATCTACGAGGGCTTTTACCTGCGAACAGAGCCCCATACAGAAAATGGGAGAGGAGAGAACAATGCAATCCGCCTCGATGATCTTATCGTGGTACGTGTCCATTCCGTCGCGTTGGATGCACTTGTTGAGTTTTTCGCAGGCATTGCACCCCCGGCAGGGGTTAATGTTTGCCTCGGTGAGCGGGACCTTCTCGATGGTGACCTCCGGCTCTTCTGCCATGGACGCAAGCACCCAGTCGAGCAGGGTCTCCGAATTGCCGTGCCGGCGCGGGCTCCCGGCAAACGCGAGGACTTTTACAGGCATAGATGATGCTTGGATATGGTGGC
>JACTVF010000226.1 GCA_019695435.1 Methanoregulaceae archaeon
AGCTGACCGAAGACTGTATGCGCCTGATCTCCCAGTTCGAGTCCCTGACCGGCGCGGGAAGCCGCGACTGTGTTATCGACGAACGTAACGGGAGACTTATTTTCGTTGTTAACCCCGGGGATATGGGGCTTGCGATCGGCAAAAAAGGAGCTTCCATCAAGAAGGCATCTGAAGTGATGGGAAAGAAGATCGAGGTTGTGGAATACAACAGCAACCCTGAGCAGTTCTTAAAGAACTGTTTTCTGCCTGCACAGGTAACAAACATCGTCTTTTCCGGTGAACCCGGGGCGCAGTCGGCCACGGTTGAGGTTCGGGACGAGGACCGGGGTATTGCCATCGGAAAAGACGGCAAAAATATCTTCAAGGCGAAGAAACTGGCCTTACGGCAACACAACATTATGGACGTGCAGATCCTCCAGAAACCAGTGGATGAGGTTGAGTCCGCCGCAGTCCAGTGACTATTATCCTCTCTCTTTTGTGCATCCGTATTCCTGCGGGTAAAACAGATGTTTTCAAGCGCGAAGTTCCATCACGTTTCCGCATTCACTAACGGATAAAAAGGAAACACTACGGGCCTGGGGGGATTTGAACCCCCGACATCCGGGTTAGAAGCCCGGCGCTATGTCCAAGCTAAGCCACAAGCCCTCGTGATGCCTCTTAGGTTCGTGTTCCGGGCTAATTAATCTGTGTCATGGAGGCAGATCCGTCAGAATCTCATTGTATGCATATTGCAGTCCGGAAGAATTTCCCGGCCCTTGGATATGAGCCGGGCACGGAAAGGATCCTGCATTGGGTGTCGGTTTCTCTCTGTCTGAATCGGGCCCGGATTTTCGTTGTTCTGAACCTGTGTCCGGGTGCATGGTGATGGAGAAGGTTCATCCAACGGCCGAAAAAGATATGACGGATACCCGCCGGTTACCGGGCAGGACGTGCCAGTGACCATTCTGGTAAGATCATTACCCGCTATTACCACAGCAAAAAAAATACCGGCTGAAATCCTGCTCCACCTTCATCCCGCATGATAGCACGAGGACTTGAGCACTTCAACCTGGGTAGGATCACAGAGGCCTTCATGGAATACTTCCTTTACCACGGACGGGGAGCAGTATTTCACCTGCACCCGGGCTGACATCCGTTCCCGTTCCTCGTAATAGATTCCCTGGGAGTACTCCACGATCCGTTTCATGGAGATCACTGATGATAGAAGGTCTACGCAGATCCCGGTGTCCCCCGGGCCCAGGTCTTCGATATCGGTCGAGGTCATGAAGATATGGACCCTGGGTCCGGACTCGACACCAGCGATAGTCACAATGTTGTGGGTACTCTGAAGCTCGATGGTACGGGGTCTCCCCGATCGGAGATCCCGGATCACTTCGGGCGATATACCGGTTAATGCAGCGCATCTCATCGTGGATCACCCGTACATCGGCAGATCTTTTTTCGGTGTCGTATCTGCTGACTGCTGGACTTCTTCTGAGAGCTTGTGGAAGCTCTGCTCGATCTCTTCTGCCTGTTCTAAGAGTGGTTTGACATCGAGGCCGAGGTTGTACATCTTGTTGAGCACTTCTATGGTCGCCGCGGACGAGCGTGGATCGGGTGCGTTGACGGTCTCCCCCAGAAGGCCGTAGGCTGGGATGCCCCGGATCTTACAGCCTATGAGAATACTTGACGCGATACCCGAGATACTCCCGATGGGCAGGACAATCGTGTGATCCTGTATCCGCTGAAGTGCTTCGGTTGTCGTCGCAACGCCAAACACGCGTTTCTCCGGTTCGTTGGTGACGATCCCGGCGATCGTGAGCACTTCTTTTGGTTTGTAAGGTTCCAGCCAGTCGAGGATACCGTTTGAGATCTCGTAGCAGATCATGGGGTGGATGGGGATGTCGGCCACGATGGCGGTGATATCGTTTTTCATGTACAGCCGTACCGGATCATTTATCACGCCCTTGTTCATCATGGCAAGCGGGGGGAAGTACCGGGAGGTCATGGTGCCGGCCAGCTCAAACTCTAGCTGGTCGACCAAGTACTGCAGGGCGATGGTACCGACCAGTCCACTCCCGGGGAACCCCATCAGCACCGCCGCGCCTTCACCGAGCGGTTTTGAAAAAATTTTGAGATCATGCGAGGAATCTGTCGTCATTAAATTAACATACACGCACTACCTAAAAAAGTAGTATGCAGGAGTACCCCATTAAAAGAGGCCTGACAAAGGACCTCGAACCAAGAATTGTTGCTGAACTCAAAAAGTGTTTCGGGGTTGAGCCGGAAAAAACCGGGAATTCGTACCGGATTCGGTTCGGTGCCCTCAACCGGCTGGAGGTGACATGCGGAGCCGGGGGAAAGACCCTTCGTGTGAATACCGAGTCCGATATGTCGGCAAGTGATGAGGTCATCATCGATACGAATAAGCGGTTCAGGAAATTTCTGGATGTAGCGACGGGATTCTCCACTAAGGAACGCGTGAAGCGGGCAAAGAGCGTGGAAGGGGAATAAACCTATACCATCCTTTTTTATCTCCACCCAATTACAGACAGATAGTGGGTACGTGATACGGGCATGGCACCCTTTGTCTGCGACGGCTGCGGGAAATGCTGCACAAGTCTTGGTACATATATCAGGATCGAGCGGCAGCTGACAGAACAGGATTATTACTGTAAAAATGGCATCACGGGCGAGATATTCCTGGTGCACGTGCGGCCGGAATTTGCCGATGAGATCGATGAAGAATACACATCCGGTCACGCAGACACCTCCGGTTCCTGCCCCGGATGTATCTTCCTTTGCAGGAATCCCGCAGGCCCGGGCTTTGTCTGTGCGATCTACCCGACCCGGCCACAGATCTGCCGGGAGTTTCAGTGCTACCGTTTGGTGATCTATGATGCCACAGGAAAGGCCGCGGGACGGATGGTAGGGCATATCGATATCCAGACCACCGATCCCGTCCTCGCCCGGATCTGGAATGACGAAGTTAAATCCCTGCCTGGTCCGGTGGGTGGAGACTCTGGAAAAACGGCCAAGGGGTCGTTATCCCTCTGCACCGATCCCTCGTGGATGCGCCAAGTATCCGCGATACTGGCGTCCCACGAGTACCGGGCAGAACCGGTAATGTGATCTTCTGCAGGATTGCCATCACAGCACATGGCTTAAGAGGGATTCGGTAACCATTTGTCGGATACGTGCTTTCTAAAAAAGAAAAAGATTAGGTGATTATCAACAATCAGCCCCCAATATGGTGAAAAATGTATATTTTTAGTCTGTAGAAAAGCGTTTTCGGGTGTCCTTGTTGCCCCCCTCTTGCGCCACCAGTCCCCCGAGGGGGAGACGGGGCGCTATTAGCGATGGCACCAGAACAGGTAATACAGCACTATCGCAAGGGGGATGCCTGAGTGGCGGGGGCGGAGCCCCCGAGAGCGGATTCCTCATGTTTTTGAATCTTTTAACTTCAATTGATTGAGTATTGGATTTTCCCATTATCTTTTTTGGGGCTGATGTTTTACAATTACCAAGATTATTCGATCACGATAGCCGGCTTGAACGGCAGGGCGGTTGCCCCTTTTACATGCCCGCTCGATTCCGCGTCAGCAATGTGGACCGGGACGCCGAATTCCTTTTCGAGGAATGCCTGCGCTGCATCAAAGACCGCACGCTCGTTGACCGATTCTTCAGCAAGTGGTTTCACAATGTGCGGTGGCAGCCGGTGGATGAGGGTGGTGCACTGCTTCGCTGCATCGGTCGCCTCCCGGCCACGCTTCTTCATCTGGTCATCCTTCATGATCTCCTTTATCACCGTATTCCGGTCGCTCGAACGTGCAATTGTCTCGAAGATCTCATGTTTCCATGCCGGGGCAAGCAGGATCGTCAGCGACTTAGGGGTGATCTGGATCAGTTTCTGGATCGACTCGATATCCTCCACAGTCCGGGCGAGGAGTTCTTCGGCAAGTTCGATCCGGGTGTTGATGAGATGCTCATCCGCCACCGGCCAGGGGGCAAACGAGACGAGGTCCTTGTTACCCATCTCTTTCCAGAGGTGTTCTGCGGTAAACGGGATGAACGGCGCAAGGAGCCGGGTCCAGACCGAGCAGAGGGTGGCAAGTTCCCTGCTGCCGGAGCAGCCATCAGGCAGCCGGCGGCGGTACCACTTGAGGTCGGTCTCGATCCCAAAGGAGGCCTCTTGGAGCGCCTGCCGGGTCTGGAAGTTCTCCAGGGCCGTGGTCATCTTCCCGATGTGCTCCTGGAGCCGGCTGATCAGCCACCGGTCGATGTCCTGCGGCTCGCCCCCTGCGTCCTTGATCTCCATGGCGGTCGAGTAGAACCGTTCGATCTGCTTTTTCGTGGAGAGCACGAGTTCGTTTCTCCAGTCAAAGTCCTGCCAGGGCTCGGCACTGCCGGTCAGGAACATCCTGACCGTGTCGGCACCAAACTCGCTGACCGCATCTTCAAGCAGGAAGACGTTCCCTTTCGAGGATGACATCTTCGCGCCGTTCAGGAGGCCCATGCCGAAAACGACCATGCCCTTTGGGAGCTTGTCTTTCGGGAAGATGGCCACGTGATGGAAGATCTGGAAGGTGAGGTGGTTCGAGATGAGATCCTTTGCCGAGAACCGGTAGTCATACGGGTACCAGTACAGGAACTCTTT
>JACTVF010000227.1 GCA_019695435.1 Methanoregulaceae archaeon
TGGTCTTGCCCTCAAAACCAAGACGGTCGGGCCTGGCTCGTCTACCGCTTTGCCGTTTTCGCTGACCTATTACGATATCGTTTCTGGTCTACAGACGCAGAGTAGTAGTATCGACCTGACCACCCCCGGTTCCTGCAATGCGGTTGAGTTTTATTCGGGCATGTTTATCAAGCAAGGGTCGCAAGTCTTAATCCAGGTTGGTCCTGGAACATATGTAGCTGGTGCTACATATGATTGGACTTTGAACCTTCGCCCTGGTTTCTGATGAAAGGAGTGTTAGTTATGCGTCAAGTTCTTTCTCTTTTGCTGATCGGAGTGGCGATTCTCGCCCTCCCTTTCGGGTATGCGGTCAGTCAGACGGCAAGCCCGAATGTTACTACGCCACAGTCCGACTCCAAGCCGGTGGTACCGTCTGCTCCGGTACCATTGTCGCCCGGCTCCCCTCCGGTGAATACCTCTGTACCACAGCAAGCCACTGTTTTGGTGCCCTTGCCAGGAACGGGATCAACGTCACCTACTGGGGTTCAGAAGGAGTCAGCCCCGATTCATCCGGGCCATCCTTCTCCAAGCCCGGAATCATTGACTTCGGGGAAACTTGTCCCTGGCCTGGTTGCCGGCGGGAAGGAGATAGTGGACTTGTTAAAACCTGCACCGCATCCGGTCGATATCGCCCAGCTGGTATCGGTCGAGACTTCGGCACGGTTGTCGCGAGTCTTGTTGCTCCTCGAAGTGTTGCTGTGGTTGGCACTGGTTGCGGTCCTGGTTGCGTCGGTCGTCATTGCTGGGCGTGTGGTTGCCCTGGTGGGCAGTGGCCTCCAGTCTGCCGCACAGGCCGCGTTACTCAGGTCGCAAGCGACAGTCGCGGCGAGATTGTCTACTCCGATCAACCCATTGCCTCCGGTCAATCCGGTGGGTCCCTCTTCGATGCCGACAGTGGGTACTTGATCGGCGTAACAAATTGGAGTCCGGAAGGAAGTTCGGTTCCTACGGAAAGTCTTTCCTCTAACACGTGGGCTTTGTTCGTTAGCAAAGCCCTGAAAGGATGAATATGATTTCTCGCGTTCAATTTCGGAGTGGATGGCAGGTGTCGATTGACAAGGTGGAGCAACACCTTTGCCATCACTTCCTGCTTTGCAACGTTGCGAACGAGATTGTTGAGCTTCTTGGCTCCACTCCTGTACGGGCGGAAGTTGAGGCCGAGCTTGTTGAGCTTGGCGTCGTTTCTGCTGACCCGGTTGTGATTACCGCGACTCCGTCGCCGGTGGGGAAGTAAATTTCACTACCGTCCAAACCGTCCATCAATGGACGGTTTGGACGGTCGAAAACAAGGAGAGCGTTATATGAAAGTGCGTTTTCCGTCTAATTTTAGTTCGGCATCGAAAGGGCGTGGGTTTCTGGAAATACTTGCTGATCTTGCTGACGCAGTATTTCCTCCCGCTATGCCGTTTACGGAAGCTCAATTCTCTGCCATCATAGCTGAGATTGCCCGGCGTGGCCCTATCGGCGGTCAAGAGTTAGATGCCGCTGGTTTGCCATGGCAAGATTCCGGTGTTCTTCCTGCTGCTTTGCGTGCTCGCCTATTGGAAGGCGGAACAATTAGCTCCTCTGACGTTCCTGCCATTCGTTCCTTTATTAATGGCAGCGTCTATGGTGGAATATTCGTTCCACCGCCTCTTCCGTTTCGTATGCCTGGCGGTTATCAACCGCCTTCGCCTCCCTCGTATCCTGGCCCGGTGTCTCCTACGCCACTTCCGCCTGGTGGAGTGTTTATCAACCCTCGCAGTCCCTTCTAAAAAAACAAGGGCGGACAACAAGTCCGCCCTTGCCCTTCCTGCCCATCACCTAAGCTGGAAGTTCGGCTATTTGCAGCACCTGACTAGCACGCAAAACGATCACTGTTTGCGGGTGTCCGTCGGCTGTAAGTCGGACGGTTGTCCTTTGGCGGGTTTCGTCGGTGCGTTTCAAAAGTGCGGATTCCTTCATGCGTTTTAGGAGTGTGCCCTTTGTCATTTGGAGTTCGCCCTGGCTGGCGGTGATGGCCGCGGCAATGCCTATGTTGTGCTCTAATAGCATTTCGTCGGTTTGCCAATCAATCCATCCCAGGCAAGGCCCATGTGCTCTCCAGGTGCTAATTTCTCCTGCACCCTTGCTGTCGGTCCATCCGATGATGTCGGCCCGTGCTGGTATGCCTCCATTAAGGCTGCGGATGTGTCCCTTGCCGATGCCGAAAACCATACGAAGCGATGATAGGAAGATTTCCATCGGGTCGCTTGCCTCGAGATAGGAACCTTGTTTCATGGCGACTTCCGCTATTGCGTCCTCAAGCTTGTCTGTGATGGCTTTTGGCTGCTTTGTAAGTCCCTTGCGTGCTGCCCATTGAAGAAAATGGCGAATAACCACAATTAGGCGTGCTACCATTTGTGGCGTTCGTGAGTGGCCAATGTCCAGGTTCTGGTCTCTTAGAGTCATTACCTCGTTTTCGATGTCGTCGGGGTTAGATGCGAGATCCTGAATTAGCGAAGCCATTAGCGTGCTATAGAGCGATCGGTTCTTTTGTGCGATAGTGAGGGCGTCAAGTTTAACGTCGCCTGGGCTTGCCTCCATGATCATCATGCGTGCACGTACGGAGTGACCTTGCGGAATGTCCTCGCCGGTGCTCAAGATCACCCCTCTTGGAAAAAAGGTTTGTTGGAGTGTTGAGACGTCTGTAAGTCGGGCACGTCCTCCCTGGTTCCCCTGTGCACGGATTAGCTTGTCTGCGGATGCCTGATATTGTTTCGCCTGGTAACTGGTTCCGGTGGGTACGAAGTCGTCAACCGCAAATGCTGCGTTGGCTGCGTAAAAGGCCTGACATTCAAGGGCATTGGCGGTACTCGACCATGATCCGGGAAGGTGTCGTGCGTCCATTCCTGGTCTGTAGAAGGATTGGAAGAGCGAAATAAGCTCGGATTTGTATGTGCCCGTTCGTCCTGAAAGGTGTGCGGCAAAGTCTACCTGGCCGTAGAGTGGCGAAAGAGTACAGGCCAGTAGCGTTGCGGCGGTGGGCAATGGGCATACGGTCAATAGCTGTTTAACCGCCTGCCATGCGTCTGGAAGGCTTCCGGTGCCGTTGGCAAGATTGTATCGCTCAAGGTCTGCTGTGAGGCGTACCGTCACGCTAGGGTCGTTTCCGTTGGCTTTAATCATGCCTCCTGCATGTAGAAATCCGCGTTCCGTCGACGGTAAGGTAATCCAGCCAATCGTGCGATAAATAAGTCTTACCTCTGGTCGGCTTGCAAGTTGGATTGCTGCTCTTAGGTCGTCCTTTACTCCGTGGCCTGGCTGGATACAGGCCCGTACTCCCCAATGTGACATTACCCATGTCATGCTCGGAAAGTCGGTCGATGGTATTTCGACTGGCGGATAGCTACAGGTGTTCGCCGTGCCCACAAGGGTAAGAAAGGTCTCCGTTCTCAGGCCGTCGATTAAACGAGTCTCTTTCGTTATTCGGGCAACGAAGTTGGCAAGCAGTTGGCGTTCACCTTCGTCCGTGACGCGATAGGTTGCGTTGTCGATTTCTTCGTACATTGTCAGTCCTCCTTGGGGTAATTGTATTTTGGCGGAAAGGTTTTTATCAAGCCGCGACAAATCGTTGAGCGATTGTGACGGAATACGTGTGGTAACTCTGTGAATGGCAATCGGTCCACCCGTAGTGAGCAATCGTAACACTGGCGGTTTCCTGGTCCGGTAGACCAAAAGCTTTTGTTGCACCATAGACATCGTCGGCGTTTTTTGGTTGGTTGTCGGCGTTTTTTGGTTGGTTTTCGTTTCATGAAAGCCTCCTTAGTTCGGTTGAGGTTAAAGGAAAGGTGAGCAACGATATATCGATAGGGGTGCACCCCTTTAGGCGGGTTATTGGTCCGTTCATGCAGATTTCGCAAAAACGGTGGTCGTGGCGTTGATTGTGCAGATGCCTTTCCAGTGCACGGGTCGATGGACCCTTGGGGATTTGTATGGTTCCTTGTTCGGCTAACATCAGGCCCGCAAGTTTCCATTCTATCCCGCGTTGCTTACAGGCACTTAGCATGGTTGATCCGTGCCCCTTGGCATGTCGTACCAGTCGCGAAAGGAGGTTGTTAGTAGACCCGGCATAGTGTCTGGCGTGTTCAAGTGGTCTGTCTAGGTGGATTATATAGATATAACCTGGCATTGCGGTCTCCTTTTGACAAAAGAATTCGCGGAGCGAATTCGGCAAAAAAAAAACGGATGTACACTAGTGGACATCCGTTTGTGAGGGTGTGCTAGTCCACCGGGGCGGCGTGGGGTTTGGCGTTTTCCAATGTCTCGAAATACGTGGCCATCTCGTCTAGGAGTTCTGGCGTTGGATCGGAGAGGGCGGCTTCCTCCAGTGCCAGCGACAGAGCTAGGATAGTTCTGTCAGTGAGTTTTGCAAGGTCGTTGTAGATCGCTGCGGAATCGCTCAGGCGTGTGATCAAGTTGCGGACTAGTCTGTTAAGAGCTAGCCTTGCGGCGTCGTTGTGTAGAGGGTTTGGCGTTTTGATCGGGGGTGCGATCGCGTCGGCGGAATAGCATTTTAGTTCGAAC
>JACTVF010000228.1 GCA_019695435.1 Methanoregulaceae archaeon
GTCCATCGCATCGACAATGCCATCCGCCCGGCCGACTAGCTGGGCAGCGTTCGATTCATCGATGGTGGTATCGATCACCTTCACGGTAATATCGGGATTGATCGCATGCAGTTTTTCTTCGGCCGATGCGGTCTTCTTCCTGCCGATATCCCGGTCATAGTGCAGGATCTGCCGGTTGAGGTTGGTCAGCTCCACGACGTCCTTGTCCACCACCGTGAGGGTCCCCACGCCGGCGACCGCAAGGTAGAGCGAGACCGGGGAGCCAAGCCCCCCGGCTCCTGCAATAAAGATATTCGCCTTTTTCAAACGTTCCTGCCCTTCGTCGCCAAAGAGCATCATCTGCCGTTTGTACCGTTCGCGTTCGCGTTTGGAAAGCATCTGTTTCGCCTGATTAACCGGATCTGATACAATGGTGACTGCCCTACTGCTGACACACGGGATCTTCACCGTGCTCATGTGAATGAGAGGATGATTCCTGCCACGGCTCAAGGCCATGCTTGACGCGATAATCATTGATTGCCTTATGGATGCCTTCTTCTGCGAGCACCGAGCAGTGCATCTTTATTGGCGGCAGGCCGTCAAGTGCCTCGGCGACCGCTTTGTTGGAAAGTTTCCAGGCATCCTCAAGCGATTTTCCCCGGACAAGTTCGGTGGCCATGCTGCTTGATGCAATTGCCGCCCCGCAGCCGAACGTCTTGAACTTCGCATCGACGACGATATTGTTCTCGATCTTAAGAAATATCTTCATGATGTCGCCGCAGACCGGGTTCCCGACCTCTCCGACACCATCAGGGTTCTCGATCTCTCCGACGTTGCGTGGGTTTTTGAAATGATCCATTACGGTTTCGCTATACATGGGACCCTCCGTCCTTTGCCGATTTCTGGTACAAGGGAGACATATCCCGCAGGCGGGATACCACTTTCGGCAGTACCTCAAGCACAAAATCAACATCTTCCTCAGTGTTGGCATCGCCAAGCGTCAGCCGCAGCGAACCATGCGAGATCTCCACCGGGAGGCCAGTGGCAAGCAGCACGTGCGAGGGTTCGAGCGAACCGGACGTGCAGGCGCTGCCGGTCGATGCGCAGATACCCTCATCGTCAAGCCACAGGAGCATGGACTCCCCTTCGATAAATTCAAAACTGACATTGAAGTTCCCCGACAGCCGTTCAGTCGGGTGACCGTTAAGACGGGCATACGGGATCTTCTCAAGAACGCCCTTTAAGAGCCGGTCGCGCATCGCCCGGATCCGTGCGTTATGGCCTTCGATATCGACTGTTGCAAGTTCGATGGCCTTCCCGCACCCGACAATCCCGGCAATATTCTCGGTGCCGGCACGCTTTTTTCGTTCCTGGCCGCCGCCATGGATCAGGTTCTCGATCCGGATGCCTTTTCTGATATAGAGCGCCCCGACTCCCTTGGGGCCGTAGAACTTGTGGGCGGAGAGCGAGAGCATATCGATATTCTGCGCCTTCACGTCAATAGGGATATTCCCGATCGCCTGAACCGCATCGGTGTGAAAGTACACCTTGTGCCTCTTTGCAATCTCAGCAAGTTCCCGGATCGGTTCGATGGTGCCGATCTCGTTGTTCGCGTACATGATTGAAACAAGAACCGTCTTGTCGGTAATCGCCTTCTCAAGGTCTGCCGGATCGACGCGGCCGTATCGGTCGACGGGAAGGTAGGTCACCACAAATCCCTCTTTTTCAAGGAACTGGCAGGTGTGGAGGACGGCGTGGTGCTCGATCTTCGTGGTAATGATGTGGTTGCCCCGCTTCCGGTTGGCATATGCAACGCCTTTTATCGCCCAGTTGTCGGATTCACTCCCGCACGAGGTAAAATAGATCTCGTTGGGATCCGCCCCGAGCGCTTTTGCCACCTGTGCCCGGGCCGTATCAATGGCAGTCTTTGATTCGCGTGCAATCCCATAGATGGATGAGGGGTTGCCAAAGTGCTGGGTGAAGTAAGGGATCATCGCATCGACGACTTCTTTTTTCGCGTATGTCGTTGCGGAGTGATCCATGTAGATGATACGCTGTTTTCCCATGCTTTCTTACCTTGTATACGTGAATATGTGCTCTCGTCGTCTGATTATTCTTTTGTTGTCACAATGGGGTCACCCTGTATATCCCGGTTGGCCCGGTTATTTCACATGAACCGGTCCTCGCAAAGATGACGCGCCGTTTTCCCATTCTGAAGCAAATGAGACATTGCTTTTTATTGTCGCACAACTGATTCACAATTGTGAATACAACATATTATGTAACAATTGTGATAATTTAAAAGTTGTGATATGATGGAAGCCCCCTGCCAGAAGATCGTATGGGATGTTCTGCCGGCGATCCGTGCAGCTATCGCAGTGGAGCTCGTGAAATGCGGCGTGTCGCAGGTCGAAGCGGCGCGGTTACTGGAGATCGCACCTTCGGCGGTCTCCCAGTACCTCTCCGGGAAACGCGGGTACCGCATCGAGTTCGAGAACGATATAAAACAGTCAATAGAACAACTTGCCCGTGATTTAAAAGAGGGCAAAGACGTGAACCTCGTGCAGCGCATCTGCAATATCTGCCACCAGCTCCGGGAGGGCGAGGAATACCAGTGCGGGAGCAGTACTGATAGTCACCGGTGCGGCAGCTGATTTCATTTAATTTTAATCTCCGATTTTAAGACCAGATGGATGTATTATGGATACTACTGCCTGTCGCAAACATCTCCTCGGAAAGATTGCAGAGAGAGGGTCCATGCTTGTCGCTTTCTCCGGCGGCGTGGACAGCAGCCTGCTTGCGGTACTTGCACGGGAGGCACTCGGGGACAAAAGCCGGTGCGTCCTTCTTGACAGCCCGGTTGTCCCCCGCGAGGCGATCGACGAGGCGCAGCGTATCGCCCGGGACTACGACCTCAACTTCGAGATCCTCCCGGTAACCGTGATGGACGATGAACGGTTCACAAAAAACCCCGCTGAACGCTGCTACTGGTGCAAGAAGAACTCTGCTGCGGTGCTGAAACGGCGGGCACAGGAACTGGGACTTACCTGTGTTGCCGACGGCATCAACGTCTCGGACACCGGGGAGCACCGGCCGGGCCTTGCTGCGAGTACCGAGGAGGGGATCGTCCACCCGTTCCTTGATGCCGGCATGACCAAAAACGATATCCGGGAGTGCGCCCGTGCCGGAGGCTTTGCCTTCTGGGACAAACCTTCGGCGGCCTGCCTCTCATCACGGATTCCCTACGGGGATACGATAACGGAGGAAAAACTCCACATGATCGAAGAGGCCGAAGCGTTCCTGCACAAAAATGGGTTCCGGCAGGTACGGGTGAGGGTGCATGGGACCGTTGCCCGCATCGAAGTGCCTAAAGAGGAGATGCACACATTACTGGATATGCATGCTGCGGTGGCAGGCACTCTCTCTGCGCTCGGGTTCTCCTATGTGACACTCGACCTCGAGGGATACCGCAGCGGGAGCATGGATGAAGTGCTCGCGCCTGCCGGCGGGAAAACCTGACCGACAACCACTCGTGGTGACACAGATGACCATACGGATGTTCAAGAACCTGCCCTGCATAAAAATCGATGGTGAATCGGCAAAAGCCGGAACCCACGAGGTGATTGATGAGGCCCCCGAGGCCCTGTTCGTGAACGGAAGGCACGCGATGACCGCGATGATGAGCCCGACGGATCTGGAGGATTTTGTCAACGGCTACCTGTTTACCGAACAGATCATCAAAAGTGCGGATGAGATCGAGTCCATCAGGATCGAGAAGAACCGGATCAGCGTGATCACAAAGAACCTCTTCAAGGTTCTCGGCCCCAAAAAGACCATCCTCTCCGGGTGCGGGGGCGCCACATCCTATATCGATACCGAGAAACTGCCAAAGATTACCTCGGATCTTATCATTTCTCCCGAACTGATCCGGACAACGGTGAGAGAGGTGCTCGAATCAGACCTGCATAAAATGACCGGTGGTATCCACGTCGTCGGTCTCGCATCAGCGAAGGGGATCATCACCCGTTCCGAGGACATCGGGAGGCACAACGCGCTCGACCGGGTGATCGGCTACGGGCTTAGGAACAAGATCGATTTTTCACAGACATTTACTATCTGTTCAGGGCGTATCTCGTCGGAGATGGTGCGCAAATGCCTGATTGCAAACATCCCGGTGGTAGTCTCGCGCGGTGCGACCACGACGCTAGCCGTCACTATCGCCGAACAGACCGGGGTATGCGTCATCGGGTTTGTCCGCAGCATGAAGATGAATATCTACTCCCATCCCGAACGCGTGCGGGGCGCTCCCTCACTTCCCCAGTGAGTGCCGGAGCCGGCAGACCTGGCAAAGTTCCCCGGAGCAGGGATCGCCGCACTCCCGGCAGCGGTGCAGGGGTTCCATGACCGGCGTCCCTGCGCAATACCGTTCGATCATTTTTTTGCTTTCGATAAGGTGCTGCATCGTCCCGGGGTGGCGGAACTCATAGTCTGAAAGCAGGGTACGGACTTCGGCCCGCAGAGCATACTTCGTGTACGGGCACTCGGGCAGCACCGAAAAGTGACCCTGGATAAAAAGATACGCCGCGATCTCCTTTTCCGGGATTG
>JACTVF010000229.1 GCA_019695435.1 Methanoregulaceae archaeon
GTGATAAAATACAAAAAGAAATTGATAGATATAATTCAATTATAGAATTAGATAATCGCCAACTTCAAAATCTTAATGATAATCTTGATTTCTTTACTAATGAATATCAAAATTGGAGTAAATATAAAAAAGAAATAGAAAATTTACAGAAAGAAGTTTATCAAGATAAAGAAAAGAAAAGAAAAGAGTATTTAAAAGAAATAGAAAACTATACTTCATTTAATAATGAACAATCTTTAGTCATTAATCAAAGTAGAATATTAGAAAATGATATTAATAAATATTTATTAAGAATAGAAATTATAAAAGAACAGAAAATGGAATTACAAGATTTCATTAATGAAGAAAAAGTAAAGGAATATGAAGATAAATTTAATACAATATCCAAAAGTAAAGTAGAAACTGAAGAAGAACTTTTATATCTTGAATATATGAAATTTCTTTTATCAGATGAAGGATTTAAAACAAATATCATTAAAAATGATTTGCCATTTTTGAATAGCTCTATAAATAATTACCTGAAGGACTTCGGAGTTAACTTTGGTATAAAATTTAATGAACAGTTTGAGATTCAATTAACTGGTTATTCAAAGCGTGGTTTGGATTATTATTCTCTATCGGAAGGAGAGAAAAAGAGAATTGATTTGAGTATCCTTCTTTCATTCGTTAAGTTGGCAAAGAAGAAAAATTCAATATCATGCAACATACTTGCCATAGATGAATTACTGGATAATGCTTTAGATTCAATAGGTAAGGAGAACATTATCACCCTATTGACAAATATGATAAAGAGTGATATAATTGAATCTGTGTATATAATAAGTCATAATAGAAATTTGATTTTACCAAATTTCGAAAGAATTGAAGTAGTTAAAGAGGGAGAATTTTCTAAATTAAGAAGAGAGATTTCGTGACTATAACAAGGCATGACTGTGGGAAGCCATAGATTGTATAGAAAAATCATATGATAATTATATACAATCAAGATTGCGTTATGTATTAAGAAGAGATTTTTCTTAATACAAAAAAGACTATGCTGGCAGGTTCCGAGAAATCGCATCCTAGTTGTAGTCACGATTATTTTAAGGAGTTTTAATGGAAGAAAAACAAATGGTAATAAAAAAGACATGGAAAGAATTTCAAGATGCTAAATTGTTATGGTGGATTAATAGAATTCTTCATACTTTTGGATGGGCTATTGTATTCGTTCAAGAAGAAGATGGAAGTATATCTGATGTATATCCGGCTAGAGTTAGATTTAGAGGATTTCATGAAAAATCTGAAGAAAAAGGATTCATTGGATTAACAGAATATCTTAAAAATAATATTGATGAATTAATTGAAGAAACTAAAGATTAAAAATGTGTCAATTGAATATAAAAACTATTTGTAGTCACAAATTATTTGGAGATTAAAATGCCTTATATGAAAATATTAAAATTGTCTGATGGATTTTGGCATATACCTGATGCAAATAGAGGTGGTAGAACAAATTGTGATTTATATATCACACCTGAAAATATACAAGATTCTATGATTCTTGGTCAAGTTCCATCGGTAAGAAAACAACCAACCAAAAATCAGGTTTGTGATATTTGTTTTAATTTCCAAAGAGAGGGATTTTAATGTCATCAATGGAATATAAAAAACTTCTCGGTGGTACAAAATTAATAGTTAATGGAATATTTGTTGGTTGGGTTTTATCAATGCCAAATGGTTTATATGGTCTTGAATTATCGAAAGATAATTTTTATATTTTTAATAAAGAATCTAGTAAAACTATTAAAAAGGAGATTTCAAAAAGTGAGTAATATTATTGTAACTACAGGAAGTGTTGCTTCTGGAAAATCTATTTGGGCAAAGGACTTTATTGAAAAAAATCCTAATTATGTTCGATTCAATAGAGATGATGTTCGTGCTATGCTCAATGGTGGTAATCCGTGGAAACATTTCAGAAGTGGTAATCCTGAATTACAAAATTCTGTAGAAAATACTGTTACCGATATAATGAGAACTTTTATTGTATCTAATTTAAAGAACAATAGAAATATTATTGTTGATGAAACGAACGCAGGTGGTAGAACCTTCAAAGAAGTATGTAGGATTCTTGATAAACATAATTTTGCAGTTCATGTAGAAGAAAAACCTTTCTACATTGATTTAGAAACTGCATTGGAAAGGGATAGAAATAGAACTCCTAATGTCGGTGATGATATTGTTCATAAGTTCTTTCAAAAGATGGGTGGAAAGAATTTTAAGGATTATAAGCCTAAATCAAGAGATTTTTATGAATTACCTGTTTTAGCACCTATAACCGAAGAAGAAAAAAAGAAATTAGATAGAGTAATTATATGTGATTTAGATGGAACATTAGCTTTATTTGGTGATAAAAATCCTTATGATAGAAATTTTGAAGATGATGATATTAATAAAGATGTAGCTGAATTATTATATACAATGCTTGCTGATGAATATGAATGGAATAAAATTATATTTGTTTCTGGAAGAAAAGAAAAAGCAAGAGAACAAACAGTTAATTTTTTAAAAAAGAATTATTTTGATAAATCTAGTTATATTTTATATATGCGTAAAGATGAAGATAATAGGAATGATGTTATTACAAAATATGAAATATATCGTGATAATATTCATGGAAAGTATAATGTATTATTTGTTTTGGATGATAGAAATAAAGTAGTAAATATGTGGAGAGGTCAGGGATTAACTTGTCTACAAGTCGCAGAGGGAGAATTTTAACATGCCAATATATGATTACAGTTATGAAACTTGCCATAGATTATCAGAATATATTTTAGTAAATGGTGAACCAGAACCAACCAAATGTGAATGTGGTGGTAAATTAAAGAAAATTATGTTGGGAACTTTCGGATTTAAATTAATAGGTGAGGGTTGGTCAAAAGACGGTTATGATTATGAATATACTAAAACAAAGGCAGGAACAGCCGACAAAGTTAAACCAACATATTCTCGTAAAACAGTAGATAAGAAAATTAAAGAAATTAGAGATAGTATGAAACCAAAGAAGGAAGGGGAGGAATAAATGAGAGATACAAATGTTAAAAAGAATACTTTTTCAGAAGAAAAATGTGCTACTGTTACAGAAAAAGAAAAACCTGTTTTTCTTGAATTACAACGATTAGGAGAAATAGCATATATTTTACAAAAATCCATAGAAGTATTAAGTAGTAGATTAATGCCTATTAAAAATTCAAGACCCATAGTTGAAAGAGAACCTGGAAAAGAACCTGAAGGTTGTTCAGATATTACTCTTGCAATAAGAAAAATAGGATATGTGTTAGAAGATGCAAATGATGTGATTCAAAATAATTTAAACACTTGGAGATTTAATTGAAAAATCAATTGGTAATAAATGCATCTTCGATTAATGATTTGTGGTTTCAAACACTTTATAATATTCTTGAATTGGATAATGATGGTAATTTTAAGAACGCTTATCCAACGGGTATTATTCAACAAGGAAGTTTTATGAATGAACAATCAAGACTTCAATTTCCTTCATATGCTTTCTGTATTGAGAATCCAACAGAAGATAGATTGGTTAGAATTCCAGAAGGTTCTAATATTCCTTCACCTATTGAAGAAGAAGAAGCTATTAAATATTTTCATAATTACATTTGGGGTAGTGAAATTCAGGAGAATGAAACATATACTTATGGAAGTAGAATCAATATTGGATTAGAATATGTTATGAATCTTTTAAAGAATACTCCTGTAACAAATCAAGCTGTAATAGAAATTGCACAACCAAGTGATACTATGAATTGTATTGGTAAGGATGGTAAACTTGACCCACCATGCGCCCGACTTATTGACTTTAAAGTAATACCATGTTATGTTGAAGGGAGATTATTAAATGAACTCTCGACATTGGATTTGCATGTTTATTTTAGGAGTTGGGATTTGTATACAGGGATGCCTACCAATCTTTTTGGCATGTCAATGTTGCAAGAAGCTGTTTCTGCTTATATTGGAATTCCTGTAGGAAAATTATATGGTTACAGTTCTGGATTGCATTTATATAAATACCAGAAAGAGCTTGCACAAATGAGAACTAGACTTGAAGCAAAAGAGTTTTAATCTGAGTTAAATAAAAAGGAGGAAATACAAATGTTTGGAAAGAAAACCGTAGCATCTATTTTAGCAAAGTATCATAATATCATTGACGAATTGAAGGAACATCTTGAAGCAAAGTTGGCTGAAGCAGAAAAACATAGTTACTTGGAATCAAGTAATTAAGAAAGGAGAACAAACATGTACGAAATTTTTGCAGTAGGAGCAGGAGTAGTAGTTGGAGCAGTAGGTGGTTTTATTGGTGGTGTTATTTACACCAAGAAGAATCAAGCCTCTACTTCAGCGGTAGTTAAGGCTGGAACAGTAGCAGTTGCACAAGTTAAGACAGCCGCCGCAGAAACAGCAACATTTGCCGCTGAGACAGTAAAGACAGCTAGTGCCGTTGAAACAGATGTAAAAGCAGCCGCAACAGCAGTAGCATCTGATGTAAAGAAAGCCTAATCCTGAAGTCGTGTAACATGG
>JACTVF010000230.1 GCA_019695435.1 Methanoregulaceae archaeon
GCCTTTGTATACCATTCAGTGGCATCCTCAGCTGCCACTGCCGGGATAAGGAAGATAACGATAAGAACCAGTATGCCTATTTTTGCGCTCGTCTGCATGACCGAAAATTCTCTTTTAAAACAGATGAATCTATTGTTGATTTAAGCACGCAGGCACATGATACGGGTTTTACTGCGTCGGTTGAGGACAACGGCTGTGCCAACCGCAGATTGACAGGGCTACCGTCCCGCTAAGGACTGCCGTAACGAGGAATGCATCAGGGTACCCTGCGCCGGCAGCGACGATTCCGGCCACAAAAGGAAGGATCGCCATACCAAGGTAACTGAACGTCGAAAAGAGACCCATGACCCGCCCTTGGCGATCCTGCACTCCGGCAAGGACGGCCATCTGGGCGATCATCACGATCCCGGCAAGGGCGCCAAGCACCACAAACCCGAGTGGGGATACATATGCGAGAAGAACCCCTCCGATCATGAATACCGCCGACCACCTGATGGCAGGCAGTGCCGGAACCGAAAACCGGGAGACAACGAGGACTGTTATGATGGTCGTCACGCTCATGCCCGCAATCCAGAAACCGAGCACATCCGCCGGTTCACCGGAAAATGCCGGGTAGAGCGAGGCGATGACACCGGTGATGCCGACAAGGATGATCGCAGAATACCACAGCCGGCCATGGGAGACAACAAGTGTGGCAACCTCCCGGAATTCCTGCCCGCCGTAACTCCCTGCAGGTTTCCGGAGACCAGCATCCCGCCGGGAGAGCGGCGCCGGCGTCTCACGGAAGACGAGACTCGCGACCAGTGCAGCCAGTGAGAGTGCAGTAAATACTCCGATCCCAATGGCTGGCTGCACAAACCGCACGGCAAGCCAGCCGGATGCAGCGAGCCCGAGAACGAGCCCGAAGTTGAGCATCGCAAGGTAATAGCCGCTCATGCGGGTGTGATCCGGCTGCGAATTGATATACGACATCCCGGCAGCGATAAAAAAGCCGGCACCGAACCCTTCGATCAGCCGCAATATGATCACTGGCAGTGGCCCGGTGGTGCAGAAGAGCAGGGCGCCGCTTATCACGGTCAGCGCAAGGCCGGCGCGGATGACCGGCGTCCTGCCGTACCGATCGGAAAGGATTCCGCCTGGGAGTGTCGAGATAAATGCCCCCAAAAAATATGTAGCATAGATAGCGCCTTCCCATGCGGACCCGGTGGCAAATGCCGGCAGGACCGGGACTATCGCATTTGAGAGCGCCATAATGGCAAAGACGCCCAGGCAGACAATAGAGAGGTATGCCTTCATCAATGGATCCGTGTTATACTATTCGGTACGTCTCAAGATTCATTGGCGAGTGCGTCTGTATGTGGTACCGCTTGTAGATAGAACTGGCAAGATCAATGGTGTTATTTTCGTCGCCGTGAATGCAGAAGATCTTCTCGGGCCGGGGCTGAATCTGGCCAATGTAATTCATCAGCTGCCGGCGGTCGGAATGGCCCGAGAACCCGTCGATAGTGTCAATCTCAAGGTTTATGGTGATCGTGCCTTTCCGGCCCATGGGCACCTCGCGCCATCCTTTCTGGATACGTCTTCCCTGAGTTCCTTCAGCCTGGTATCCGACAAAGACGAGCGCGTTTTTCTCGTTTTCTGCCAGATTGAGGAGGTACTCCATGACCGGCCCGCCATTAAGCATACCGCTTGTGGTGATGATCACACACGGATCGCCGTTGATCACCTTCTCGCGGAGATCGGAAGAGTCTACCTGCTGGAAACAATCGGCAAGGAAGGGGTTCATGCCCTCCCGGAAGATCAGATTTCGGAGATCGTTGTTGAGGTACTCCGGGTAAGTGGTGTGGATCGCCGTTGCCTCGCGGATCATACCGTCAAGGTAGATCTTGACATGTGGGATCTTACCAAGACGCATGCCTTCTTCAAGGGCGAGCATGACTTCCTGTGACCTGCCGACAGCAAATGCGGGAATGATCACCTTGCCGCCCCGCGACAGCACCTTATTGATGGTCTCGTAAAGCCTGAGCTCCGCATCAGAGCGTGCCGGCTGGAAATCATTTGAGCCGCCGTAGGTGCTTTCCATGAACAGTGCCTCCAGCCGGGGGAACTGGTTAATAGCTGGGTTGAAAAGACGGCTCTTGCTGTAGTTGAAATCCCCGGTAAACGCGATATTATACAATCCGTCCCCTATGTGGAAATGGGCAATTGCGGAACCGAGAATATGCCCTGCGTTATGGAAGGTGAGCTTGATATCCGGTGCAATGTCGGTCACGCTCCCATAATTGAGTGTGATCGAATGCTGGATATAGGACTTGACCTCGTTTGAGCTGTACGGGATCTTACGGCCTTCCTTGTTAATGACATCCAAGTAATCCAACTGGAGCATTGCAGAGAGATCCCGGGTTGGAGGTGTCGAGTAGACCGGGCCTTCGTACCCGTATTTGTAGAGAAGGGGGATGAGCGCACAGTGATCGAGATGCGCGTGAGTGAGGACAACAGCGTCGAGCTGGGCCAGTGGATGAATTTCAGGTACGTAAAGGTAAGGGGTGCCATTTGAGTTGTCCGGTTTTTCCCCGCAGTCGATAAGCACGCGGCTGTCCGGGGTGGTGAGCAAAAATGCGGCCCGGCCAACTTCGCGACAACATCCGAGAGTGGTAACGCGTACCCACTGATCTTTCCTGATTGCGTCCTTGTTTGCCTCATCGCGACCCGGGATATCACGGTGAATTCGTCGCCCGATCGTGCGCAGGAACTGTTTGCGATCCTCGTTGACCGAACGCAGGTACTGACGTACCTGCTTTACAGTACTACTCTCGATGGGGGGGGTGCGGACAACCTTGGGCGTCCAGCCGATGTGTTTGGTAATCTCCCGCAGCGTGATCCCGTTTTTCCCGATAACCACACCGGGTTTTTCTGCTTCGATTAAGACTTCCCCGGTATCCGGGTCAAAAAATATGTCCGTAATCCCCGAGGATTCCGGCACAACTGCCCGTATTTCCGTTGCTGCTTTCTCGGGATCTTCAAGGATGGTAGGGCGGACGACAATACGTTTCCGGAGGTCCCGGGCGAGAACCCGGATCAGATCCGCTTCATCTGCAAACCGCTTGGGATCATCGGTATAGATAACCAGTTCGGGTCCTTCGAATTCAACCTCAGTAACCTTGATGCCCGCAGGCACCCGCTCATTAACCTTATCCTTGAGCTCTTTAAGCCGATCTTCAATCAACATAACACTGAACGTCCTGAAAAAAGATTATGCGGGATTTTTGACGAGATATTTTTTGAGATGATCCTCGCCGAGTTCCTGATACTTGTCTTTGGTGACGACGACGACATGGATGCCTTCACCGGATCCGGCATCGCGTTTCATCGCAGACGTGAGTGCCCGGACTGCAAGTTCGATGGCCTCATCCTCGTTCATGTCCGGACGGTACCGGTCTTCCAGTACACCATAGGCCATCGGCGAACCGGAACCTGTCGAAACAATATCCTCCTCTTTTGTTGCCCCGCCCATTGCGTCGACTGAGTAGACACCGGGTCCATGCTCATCGATACCGCCCACGAGCAGCTGGACATAATACGGGAAATAGCGGTTCTGGTTTAAGTAATTGGAGAGCAGGGTCGAAGCGGCCCCGACCGTTATCGCCCGCGACCTTCGTATCTGGTACAGGTTGCACTCGACCGTGATGATCCGGGCCAGCTGCTGGGCATCACCCACACCGCCGGCGATCGTCATGCCGATCCGGTCAGCGATCCGGTAGACTTTCTTTGCTCGCTTGCTTGCAATCATGTACCCCATGGTTGCACGTTTCTCCGTAGCAAGGATCACCCCACCGGCAAATACCAGACCCACCGTAGTAGTCCCTGTCATAGATTCCTGGTATTGTTCAGGCATATCACACCTCAAAAACAAATGAACGCCAAAAATCAATTAAAAGCGTTTTATGGTATTAGATGACATCAGGAAATTTAAAGGTTGTTATTCTGCGTCCTCTTTGCAGAGAACGCGGAGGAGATCACGGTCATAGAGCATGGCTACCAGGCGTTTGTCGCCGTTGACCACCGGCAGCTGGTCGACCCGGGACCTGCGCATCTTTAACGCGCACTCGCTGACCTCTGAATTCTTGGGAACTGCCACTACATTTTTGACCATGGCAAGTTTTACCGGCCGGTTGGGTAGCTGCACCCGGGAGATGCCGAAACTGATCGTATGGTTATCCCTGATGCTCTCCCAGGTCCACTCGTCGTCATCGGTACCGTTGGAGAAGTCGCTCACCCCGACCGAATCCTCAATGCTCGAGTTCCTGATGAGATCGCGTTCCGAGATGATGCCCTGTAGTACGCTGTCGGTATTCAGGATCGGGATCGCGTCTACACCAGATATCTCCATGACACGTCCCACGAGAGGGAGTGGGGTATCTTCCCAGAGTGCAAAGGTCGTGCTCGTATAGGTATCCTTGATCTCATCTTTTATTTTCATCTGGGCAATCGCATGAATCAGGTCAGCGACCGAAAGCAGCCCGATAAGCTTGGTGTCCTCGACCACCGGCAGTCTCCGGATGCGATGCTTGACG
>JACTVF010000231.1 GCA_019695435.1 Methanoregulaceae archaeon
CGGGTCTCCCCGAGGGCCATTGCCATCGTATCCGATGATACGGAGATCGAATTAAAAGAAGAACCCTTCAATCCCGAAGAGGGCAAACGGGAGATTTCCAATATCCAGTATGAGGATATCGGCGGGCTCGAACGCGAGCTCCAGCTCGTCCGGGAGATGATCGAGCTCCCGCTGCGCCACCCGGAGATCTTCGAAAAACTGGGGATCAAACCCCCCAAGGGTGTCCTCTTCTACGGCCCGCCGGGCACGGGAAAAACCCTGATTGCAAAAGCGGTCGCAAACGAGGTTGATGCTCACTTCCTTTCACTCTCGGGTCCCGAGATCATGAGCAAGTTTTACGGCGACAGCGAGAAGGCCCTGCGCGACAAGTTTCATGACGCTGAGGAGAATGCACCGTCTATTATCTTTATCGACGAGATCGATGCAATCGCCCCGAAGCGCGAGGATGTGCAGGGCGAGGTTGAACGTCGTATCGTCGCACAGCTGCTCGCGCTGATGGACGGTCTTGCCGGCCTGGGGCAGGTCATTGTGATTGCGGCAACGAACCTCCCCAATTCCATCGACCCTGCGCTCCGGCGGGGCGGACGGTTCGACCGGGAGATCGAGGTCGGTATCCCGGACAAGAAGGGACGGCTCGAGATCTTCCAGGTGCACACCCGGGGTGTCCCCCTTGCAAAGGATGTCGATATCGCCGCCCTTGCGGAAACCACCTTTGGGTTCGTTGGCGCGGATATCGCGCTCCTCGTGAAAGAAGCGGCGATGAACGCGATCCGGAAGATCATCCCCCTCATCGACATTGACAAGGACATCCCCAACGAAGTCATCGACCAGCTCAAACTCACGAAGAGCGACTTTGATGCTGCACGAAAGATTGTCCAGCCCAGTGCCCTGCGGGAGGTTCTCATCGAAGTGCCGGATATTTCGTGGGAAGATATCGCAGGCCTCGACGAGACCAAAGATACTCTCATCAAAATTATCGAGGGAAGGCTGCGGTATCCCCGGATCTTTGAAAAGTTAAACTACAAACCCCCCAAGGGCATCCTGCTCTTCGGTCCGCCGGGGACCGGCAAGACGCTGCTCGCAAAGGGCATCGCGAGCAAGCGCCAGCTCAACTTTATCTCGGTAAAAGGGCCGGAACTGCTCTCAAAAGGGGTGGGCGATTCCGAAAAGCATGTGCGGGAAGCGTTCCGGAAAGCACGGCAGTCGGCGCCCTGCATCATATTCTTTGATGAGATCGATGCGCTGTTCCCGAAGAGGGGCACAGTCAATGATTCCACGCATGTCACGGAGAGTGTCCTCTCCCAGTTCCTGACAGAACTGGATGGCGTCGAGGAATTAAAGGAGGTGTTTGTTATCGGCGCGACCAACCGTCCCGATCTGCTCGATCCTGCTCTCCTGCGCCCGGGCCGGCTTGAAAAACACCTGTATATCCCCCCACCCGACGAAGCGGCGCGGAAAGCGATCCTTGCCACCTATCTCAGGGATCTCGAAGATGTCCTTGATCCTGACGTACGCATCGATGAACTGGCAGCACAGACCCGGTTCTTTGTCGGCGCCGATATTGAGGCGCTGGTACGCGAAGTAAAGGCGCTTGTCATCGATGAATTGACCCGGAATGATGTTGCAGGTGAAGATGACAAAACGCCGGAGTATACTATCTGGATCACCCGGCGGCATTTCGATGCCGCGCTTGAGAAGGTCAAAGGCACGCTCGACGGCGCGGATTTCGAGCGGTTCGAGCAGAAGTCCTGGGATCTCCTGTACGCAAAAGGAAAGCGCGACATTCTGTACCAAGCAGTGAACCTTGTCAATCAGGTCGAGTACCTGAAAGGAAAACACGCGGTCGATGGCAAGATTGTCCGGCGTGCCGACGAGCTCAGGGACCTTGTCTATTGGCAGAGGAAGTCCTTCGATGAGATTCAGAAGCGCACCGCTGAACTCAGGAAGGCGCTTGAGGTATTTGTCCGAAAGAACCCGGCAGCCTGATTCTTTTAACTCTTT
The DNA here is from genome assembly GCA_019695435.1 of Methanoregulaceae archaeon. Lineage (GTDB taxonomy): Archaea > Halobacteriota > Methanomicrobia > Methanomicrobiales > Methanospirillaceae > Methanoregula. The sequence continues at coordinate 2,002 of JACTVF010000231.1, forward strand.
ACTGTTTTGGACAGGAGAATCCCCCCCGTGCTGACAAGTTGATGGGGGCTGATGCCCCCATACCCCCATGAGCGAGGAGTGCCGCCGCCCCCGAAGGGACGCCCCCGCGGCGGATCAGGGAAGGTAAAACCGCACTTGCTCCGCCGTGCTCCGCGGGGCCCTGATGCGGGGAGCCCTCCCATAATTTCCCGTTAACGATTTTCAGGAATCTGGAGGGATCCCGATCGTTCATATCGATTTTTCAGGATTTTGGGGCTTTTGTTGTGGCAGGAGCATGGCGTCAAATCCATAGGGGTCCTCCACATCACCGGGTCCTTTGGAGCAAAAACGCGAAAAGCGGTTGTCACATGTACACCAACCAAAATCAGGCAGCCCACGCCGGACGATCCGGGGTGAGGGGGGGAAGGGATTCCCCCTCAGGAAAAAAAGGGGGGCGGCAATTTTTTGTGAGCAATGAAGGGCCCCTTGGGGGGTCAGCTGATCCTGCATGAGGACATCGCCTCCTTAGGGGCACTGATTAGAGGATATTACTACCACGCACTCGTAAGTTTTGAGAGTGCCAACCTAACTCTACTTCACCAGAACCCTCAACCAAATCATTTATATATTATGTGAAACTAACTTATGGTAAATCACTCAAAAGGAGACTTACGATTATGACAGATACCAAAGGTGTAAAACTGACCGTGCAGAAAGCGTTGAGCAATGAAGACGTGGGACGCAAACATTGCGTCACTTTTCTGGTGGGCGATTGACAGGCTGAACCTGTCCGGCAGGGACCTGGAGAAAATATTACAGATCCGATGAAGGCCCGGCCAAGGCAAAGATTAAAGAACGTTAAAAAGTTAATGCAGGTTTCAATGGATACCGATGATGTCCAGCTGAAAAAACAACAGCTGACGGAAGAGATCGAACGGCTGAAGACAGAACTCGATGAAAAAACACTTCTCGCAGAGGAGAGGCTGAACCGGCTGAAATACCTCCAGGCAGATTTTGATAATTATCGCAAATGGTCTGAGAAAGAGAAAGGAGCGGTAATAGCGCTCGCAAACGAGGACCTGATCAAAGACCTCCTCGTTATTCTCGATGATTTTGAGCGGGCGCTGCCATCTCTCGAACAGGAAAAAAACAAGGAGGGAATTTTGATGATCCAGAAAAAACTCTTAAAAATCCTGGCTGGTTATGGACTCCACCCCATAGACTGCGTAGGGAAAAAATTCGATCCGAATTTTCATGACGTTCTGTGCAAGGAGCAATGCGACAAGGATCCTGATACGGTGATCAACGAGATCGGAAAGGGTTACCAGCTGAAATCAAAGGTTATCCGACCATCGAAAGTAGTGATTGCAGAAAACGTTGGAGAACAGGAAGGTGAAAACCATGGCTAAAGAGAAGATTATCGGAATTGATCTCGGGACTTCGAACAGTGAAGGTGCGGTGATGCTCGGGGGCAAAGCGACCATTATCCCATCTGCAGAAGGGGCAACCGTTGCCGGAAAGATGTTTCCCTCGTATGTTGCATTCACCCCGGACGGTCAGCTCCTCGTGGGAGAACCGGCGCGGCGGCAGGCAGTGAGCAACCCTGAAGGTACGGTTACGGCTGTAAAACGAAAGATGGGATCGGATCACGTGTACAAAATTTATGGCAAGCAATACACGCCCCAGCAGATCTCTGCATTCATCCTGCAGAAGATAAAAAGGGATGCAGAAGCATTCCTGGGAGAACCGGTCACGAAGGCCGTGATCACCGTACCCGCCTACTTCAACGACAACCAGAGAACGGCAACAAAGGATGCAGGCAAAATTGCAGGGCTGGATGTTGTCAGGCTGGTCAATGAGCCCACGGCAGCATCGATGGCGTATGGCCTTGACCGCAGCGGTGAGTACAAGATCCTTGTATTTGACCTTGGCGGAGGCACGCTCGATGTGACCATCATGGAATTCGGCGGCGGGACATTCACGGTCCTTGCCACCTCGGGCGATACCCAGCTGGGCGGCACGGATATGGATAATGCAATCTTTGACTGGATTGCTGACGAATTCAAAAAACTCGAGGGGATCGATCTCCGGAGTGACAAGATGGCCGTCAACCGGGTAAAAGAAGCTGCCGAAAAGGCGAAGATTGAGTTATCCAACGTCATAGAAACCGAGATCAATCTCCCCTATGTTTCCGCAACCCAGTCAGGCCCGAAACATCTCTCCATGAAACTGACACGGGCAAAACTCGAACAGCTGATCGAACCGATTATCAGTCGCTGCATCCAGCCATGTGAACAGGCCCTGAAGGATGCAAAACTGAAAAAAGATGATATCCAGAAGGTGATCCTTGTCGGAGGGCCGACACGGATGCCCGTGGTCCAGAAGTTCATCGAGGACCATGTCGGCAGGAAGGCAGAGCGGGGGATCGACCCGATGGAATGTGTCGCCATCGGAGCGGCGATCCAGGGTGCAATCTTAGGGGGCGAGATCAAGGATATGGTGCTCCTTGATGTGACACCGCTTACTCTTAGTCTCGAAACGCTCGGCGGCGTGAGGACCCCGT
>JACTVF010000232.1 GCA_019695435.1 Methanoregulaceae archaeon
ATTGACATCGTCTGCCCCGGGCATGGCAGGATCATCACGGCAAAAAACGCGTGCACGATGCTTGAGGGAGTCCTCACCGATGCGCGAGCACTTACGGACATTGCGGAACTCAATAGCCGAAGAGCAGAAGAAACCGCCCGGTTTGCCGAAGACTGCATGGAGGAGATTAACGAACTCTTCACTATCCTTGCCGGGCGTCTCTATTACGTGTCGCACGTGATGGATGAACTGGGCGAAACAGATATGGCAGCACTGGCCGGCACCCTGATTGACGGAGACGTGCTCGACGGGCTGCTGGAAAGTTTCTGGGAATTTGCCGACGCCCACCATGCACAGGACCATGTCTCGATCCACCTTGCGCTCAAGGCCGGGCAGGTGATCGGGAAACTGGAACGATCTTTTATGAAGGACGAACTGGCCCGGATTATCGATTTGTCGCTCGTGACCCGGGCAGAACGGCTGCTCTCGTCCTATTCAACGATGCTGCGCGGATTTACCCCGCCGCAGGAGCGCGAGGCCTGCGCACTCTGCACGGTCATAGAGTCGGTAATCATCGGTCTCTCGGGCCCGTCCTGTTCAGATGACGATATCCTTGCCTCCACTGATGATGAGGCAGCATTTTCCCGGCTGCTGCTCGCCCGGATCGGCACCCGTCCGCTGCTCGACGATATCCGGGTGTCGTTTGCACGGGGAACGGATGATCCCCATGTGCTCATTGATCATGACCTGTTTTCAGACCTGCTCACCTACATCCTTGAAGACCTTGTGGGTACCGGTGCTGAAGAACTTGCCGTGGCGGTAACACCAGATCAGTCCCATGCCACCGTCACGATCACCGGCACGGGCGGGAAAATTACCGGGGGGCCTGCCGGCACAGTCAGGGGCTTTTTCCTCAGGCTCTGCGAGCGGGCCGGGGGCTCACTTTCCGGAGAGATCGTTTCCGACGGGCACCGGTATACGATTACAGTGAACCTTGCTGCATGATACCAAGGTGCAACGTCTCCTTATGGGTTACGTTTTTTGGGGCTGTGGCAACGGGAGCGTACTGTACGTTCATTCACGATCCGGTTCGCACTTCCCGACAGTCGCAAGGTAGATCAGGAACTGGTTGATCCCATCAATTCTAAGGATTTTTGCCATTGCATCATCATCGAATGCAGCAATGGCACAGACCCCGCAGCCGACTGCCTCTGCGGCAAGGTACAGGTTCTGGCAGACGTGCCCGGCGTCAAGGTGCAGGTCCCGGTACCCGCGCTCGCCGTACCGCCACGTCATCCGGTACGGCACGGCCGTCCAGAGAAACACGACACCGCACCTCATGACAAATTGCTGGTCGAGGCAGGCGCGGGCGACTTCAATATGGAGCGTGGGGTCGGTTGTTATCTGCTGGAGCCGGTGGGTGAGGGCAAGGTACCGGTAGAGGCCCGGTTCGAGGCTGTCCACATCGTTTACGAGAAGGTATGTCTCGAAGGCGTGGCGCGCCCCGGCCGAGGGGACAGTGCGGAAGGTGGCCTGTGTCCCATGCACGCTCTTTACTCCCTGCATGCACCACAGCAGAAATGACAGTTCGTCAAAGGAAAGCGGCTCTTTTGCATACGACCTGACGCTGTGCCTGCACTCGATTGCCGCGCGGAGATCGGCGGGCGGGATCACAATCGCTGCCGGCTTCGGGAGATCCAATACCGTCAGGGTAGGGTCCGTTGGGAGTTCCAGCGGCGGTTGGGGCACCCCCTTTTCTTGGTCCGACCGGCCAAGGAACCGGTACTTCGTCTGCTCCAAAAACATCTGTCCTGCACCGGCAGGGAGCGGAGTATGTTCTGGCATATGCTAGGCTTTGTGAACCGGCCCCAGATAGTCCTTTTGATGGTACAACGGTTCCCGCAAAATTTTCCGTGCATGACCGATCACTTCCCTGAAGGGAACGGATATCACCCGGTAAAATGAAACAATTCCCACATATTTTCGTGAAACCATGCCTGCACCTGCCACACCCCCGCTCTTCAAATTTGCGAACGTCTCCGTGATCCGGGGCGACAAACGGGTGCTCGATGGCGTCACGCTCTCCATTGGCGAAGGTGAGAACGTCGTCATTCTCGGACCAAACGGCGCGGGAAAATCCTCGCTCATAAAAACCATCACCCGCGAGTATTACCCGGTGTTGTCTGAGGGGCCGGTGACATTTCAGGTAAGGGGGAAAGAGGTCTGGGACGTTTTTGATCTCCGGTCGTTTGTCGGCATCGTATCAAACGACCTCCAGTATACCTTCACCAGGACCATCACCGGCCGGGAGGTGATCCTTTCCGGCTTTTTTTCAAGTATCGGGCTCTTTAACCGGGTCGTTACCCCGGAGATGGAAGAAAAAACTGGAGAGATCCTCAGGTTCCTTCATATCGACCGGCTCAGCGACCGTCCCATGAACGAAATGTCATCGGGAGAGGCCCGGCGCTTTTTAATCGGACGGGCGCTCGTGTTCGATCCGGCCACGCTAATCCTCGACGAACCGACAAACAGCCTCGATCTTTCTGCCCTTCACACGTTCCGCCAGACCCTGCGGATGATCGCGCAGTCGGGAACAAGCATCATCCTTGTCACGCACCACCTCCATGATATCATCCCGGAGATTACAAGGGTCGTCATGATAAACGGCGGCAGGGTCTGCGGCGATGGAGAAAAACCGGTAATGCTGACCGACGAAATGATCAGCCGGCTCTTCTCTGTACCAGTGCATGTGAGGGAAGAGAAAGGCTGGTATTATGCCATCGGGTACTGAAAGCATTTTCTGCATTCCGACATATATAATTGGAGCAGAAAAATACCGGTGCGCTTCCTGACAACCTGCCGCATGATCGGTAAAACTCAGAGGTTGCCCCGGTACCAAAAACCATAATACTGTGTTATAGTCCCGGAGCTCCAAGACTATACTAGCATACGGGGATACGTATCATCCTCAAAACAGGTACCAGGCACATGCTCACGCTTGATGAGATCAGGGAGTATGCCGGGGTTGACGGCCTTTTGCTCCCTGCGGTAGAGGAAAGCCGAAAAAAATACGGCGCCAACGTGATGACGCCACCGGAACGGGAGCCGCTCTGGAAACAGTACCTGAAAAATTTTGACAACCCCATCATCAGGATCCTGCTGTTTGCCGTCACGATCTCCGCCATCGCCTCGATCGCTGAAGGGAGCGGACTCTTAAACACTCTTGCTATCATTATCGCGATCCTGCTTGCCACCGGCATCTCTTTTTATAATGAGTGCCGAAGCAGCCGGGAGTTTGAAATCCTTAATGCCCACCGCGACGATATGGCAGTCAAGGTAATCCGGGATGGTAACCCAGGACTTGTGCCCTCCCGCAATATAGTGGTGGGCGACCTCGTCCTTCTTGAAGCCGGCGACGCGATCCCGGCTGACGGCTGGTTTCTTGCATCGGACGGGGTCTTCTGCGACGAATCGGCATTTACCGGTGAGAGCGAACCGGTACAGAAGGATGCCGGTGAAAAAGTTCTCAAAGGAAGTTTTGTAACGGCCGGGAAAGGCCGGATGATTGCCGGGGCTGTTGGTGATGCAGCCGAGATGGGCGTGATCGCCGCAACGCTCGGGATCGATCATGCGACAAAGACCCCGCTTGAATCCAAACTTGAAACCCTTGCCGGGCTCATCTCGAAATTCGGGTACGTGATGGCGGTCCTCATCTGCAGCACGCTCATCATCCGGGGCATCCTTGTCGGCGACCTGACAGGACTGAACCTCGCCACCGCAAACTACCTGCTCCAGTACTTCATGCTTGCGGTTGTGATCGTCGTTGCCGCTGTACCCGAGGGGTTGCCGATGAGCGTCGCGCTCTCGCTCTCCCTTGCCATGCGCAAGATGACCCGGGCCAACTGCCTTGTGCGGCGCCTTGTTGCCTGTGAGACCATCGGGTCGGCGACCTCGGTCTGCACCGACAAGACCGGGACGCTCACGAAAAACCAGATGGAAGTGGCCGAGGTCTCCATCTCTGGTCCGGTCGCGCCGACGCAGGGACCGGCAACTCCTGCAGAATGGATCACGTTGAACGCGGCGGTCAACGGTACAGCGTATCTCGAAGAACGGGAGGACGGCCGGGTGATTGTGATCGGGAACTCAACCGAAGGCGCGCTCCTCAGGTGGCTGCGGGCCCATGCAATCGATTACCGGGTGCTGCGGAAAGAGATCCCGGCAGTCCGGCAGTACCTCTTCGACGGGAAGCGCAAGTGCATGTCGACCGTGGTGGAACTGAGAGGACAGCGGTTCCTGCTTGTCAAGGGAGCGCCGGAGATCCTGTCCGGACTCTGCACTGAAGCGCCCGATCTCCACGGAGTGAACACCCTGGCCTCCCGTGAAATGCGAACGCTTGCGTTTGCCCACCGGGAGATCACGGGGGATGACGAGGACGAGACAGGGCTTGTCTGGGACGGGTACGTTGGTATCCGCGATCCCCTGCGGGACGATATTGCAACGTCCGTGGCCCGCTGCCAGCGCGCCGGCATCAGG
>JACTVF010000233.1 GCA_019695435.1 Methanoregulaceae archaeon
GTACCGGACCTGTAGGCATGGATCACCACGCACCCGATGAAAGCGGATCCTGCAGCACCGCTGTTTCTCACTTATTCCAGGTACGGATTCGGGTCTCGCAGGCTCAATGAGAGGACCGTACAGAATCTGTGTAAGGTGATCCAGAAAAATGCAGGGGTAACAACCCGGGTCAACCCCCATGCATTCCGGCATGCCCGGGCCACGGACCGCGCCCGGGAGGGTTTCACTGAAATGGAGCTGCGGATCATGTTTGGGTGGTCGAAGACGTCCAGCATGCCGGCTGTATATATCCATCTCTCCGGCGCCGATGTGAAAAAGAAGATCCTCCAGAAAGCCGGCATGGTCGAGGCCCCAGTTCCTGCAGGTGAACGGCCGCTTGATCCGGTTGTTTGTCCGCGGTGCGGGTTGCTCAATCAGAAAGGGTTCTATACCTGCGCCCGATGTAACTCACCGCTCTCCGCTGAGGCCATGCGGTATCTTACAGCCGGCCGGGAGATCCTGGATGACCCGGACCTGATGATCGAGTATGCGCTGAAAAAGAAACGGAAGAAATCATCGGGTTGATTAACAATTAATTGGTGCCAAACTGGTAACGCCGTTGACAGTGACGACTTCAATCCAGTACAATCCCGAGCAAATATTAGTGGTAGGGTCAAGGGACACCACTCCGTTCAATGTATTTCCCGGATTAAATGAATTAGGTGGGGAATTCCATGTAACAGATCCTGAAGAGTTGGTGTAATAATATGGGGGGTAATATCCACTTTGATTAATAATAATAACATCCATATTCTCAAATTTGTTGATCGTCACGCTCCCGTTATTGGCGACGACGAAATTTATAACATGGGGGGATTCCGGCTCAATAGTCGCAGAAATCACATCGATATAGGTATGTAGGCGTACCTCCTGCTGCAATGTCATATCCCGTTGCGCCGAAGCAACGGTCTCCGCCGTATTAATCGTACTTCCGACGAGCATATATGCCACAACAATAAGGAGAATAAGTCCGACCGCAGCCCCGATAAGTTCTCCGACAGCCATAATCTATTCCCCGGGCCCAGGGGGCATGAAGGTCAATTCCCGGTGAATGCCAGTGGGTAAGACAAACTGGAAATAAATATTATCGGTACCTGTCACGGAGGAAGAGAGTGCAGTCACCATTAATGTTTCACCCGGATCCCAGTTGGGCCAGTTAGGATTATTTGGGAGAGGGCTGCATTGTGAATTTGAACTGGCCGGGCACAGTATTGCAGTCCACTCTCCTGTCGTCCACTGTCCACTTGAAAGGACATAATATAGTGGGACACCGCCAAGTTTCCCTGAATCGGCACAGATAACGTAGGATCCATTGAGCGGTATCTGTGCAGTCCCCACATTTTTCATATAAACTGTAACGTTCCCAGTAGTACTGCTATAAGTTGCAAGAACGATCTTGAAATCAGTACGGATGTTTTGATCAGCAGTATGCGACGAGGAACTGAAAGTCCCGGCCATCATATAAATGGACGGGTATATAGCCATGATCAACACCCCCGCGCAGATCACTGCCGTAATCAAGAAAAGGGCATTAGCGATGGTTTCGCCGGACATAATCGAATTTTATTAGGATTTCCCTGTTAATAAAATATGTACACCCCCCACCGAACGTTTTTTAATGCTGGTTGTCATTTAATGGAATATGGAAGAGGGAAAATCGATTGGTGAAATATCCCGGAGTGATAAAATTGCCAAAGGGTCATTGGTATTAATCTTGCACGGGATATATTTTACCGTTTTAAGCTTTGCAATATTGTCCTTGGTTTTCATCGGGTTCATGGGTTTTGGCTTTTTCATAAAGATTGGGTACTCGATCTTCGTTCTCATATTCCTAGGAGTTCTCTACTACAAGATTAAACTCGACCGGAAAGAAATCAATCAATTGTTTGGGAATATCTGAACCTATTTTTCACTTTCACCCCGCGCACCCGATCCTATTTTCAGAGCTGCCGGATCATCCTGTGCCGGGTGAGTACAATTGAATGACTTAAATAAAAACGAACACCCTGAAATCGACGATCAATTTTTTGAAGACTATTGCAGACAGGACCCTATTAAGGGCGAGATCGCAAAGGCGCTTGTAAACGAGGGAAAACTTATCCTGAAGCCGAAATCTTCTTCGCATATTCTAGAATCTTGTGGTACCTCTCGTCATTCGTGACGACTGCATCCAACAGCTCTTTCATCCTCTCTCTCCCTTTTGCCGTCTCGCTGAGTGGTTCCTGACATACTGAACAGTAGTTAGACTTTTGATCGTTCAGTGTTCCGCACTTCGGGCAAGTAATGGCAGATACATAGAACTCGCAAGCCTTCACAACTTGGGTAGTCCGATCTGTTTTCATTTTCCATCGTTTACTATCAACTTTTTCGGCTAGTTCAGTATCCATCTTCACCGTAATGGATTTCTCATTCTCGCGTTTCTTCCCACGCATTTGTATTACCGTCTTACAATAAGATTACCGAAAGTATATTATACTTCGTAATCTAATTGGCTTATTGTAAGACAAATGGAGGGTAACGTGGAACAAGAGCTTGTATCAATGACGGTGAAGGTCCCGAAGGGGATGCTTTCCAAGATCGACAAGACCTGGAGAAAAAAGAGCGAGTATCACGACCGCTCTGATTATGTGAGGCATGTTCTGCGTGGCGCGTTGGAGGGCACCGCATGACCGGTGCTATCGCGTTACCACGCCATATCGTTGACCAGCTGCGTGCAGAGCGTGGCGGCATCGTGGACCTGGCAGTTGAAACTGGCCGTATGAAAGTTATCGACGAACAAAAGGTGGACGAACATGAAACCATTACACGAAAACCAAATTAGTGGCGCCCCGTCAGCCCGTCCGAAGGATGAGGGGAACGCCACAAGATTATCGGAACGCGATCTGAAATTACTTTCCCTGGCATTCATCGGGGATACCGACGGTATCTTTTACTTCCGCGATCCGGCAGACCCGGCGCGGACCTATTCCGGCGACCGGGCCGATTATGTCGAATGGCGACAGGTCCGGGCCCGGCACTTCCTGATAGATACGGAAACCGCGAACGCGGCTCTTTGGATGAATGTCAAGAAGGCGGTGCGGTGATGTATTTAAAAGAGGCAATTGTGCAGCTCGAAAAATGTCAATTCGAGTGTGAAGGCGGCTATTTAGAGAACAACGTGGCTTTCATTGGCCTGAAAAATCTGGCGGCAATATGGCCGACTATTGTACTTCCAGGGGTGTGTTGATGACCCCGCAGGAAGAGGCCGTCAGCCTCCGCGACAACCCGCTGCCCTCAGTCGCCATTAAAGAGCCGCTCACGCTGGTCTGGACTCTCGACAAACAGATCGAGGCCCTCCAGGATCAGCTCAATGCCCTCCTGGAACAGCGGCAGCAGGCATTCCAGTATGCGATCGACCAGAACATCGAGCGCGACACCCTCTGCGAGCTCAGGAAAGAAGAAAAACCCCGGAAAACCCGGACCCTCAACCTGCCGAAGTTCAGGGAGGTCTTCCCTCAGGAATACCAGCTGGCCTGCGATGTCGAGCGCAGGGAGATCGAGGAACGACTAAGGCATGTGGGTGAGAAGGTCCCTCTCGGTATCGTCGACAAACTCGTGAAGAAAGGCACCCTCGAAGCAGCTCCAGATGTCCTGACCGTCACGGAAATGGTCAGCGTGTCTTACACGGTGGTGCGCTATGCCTGAATGTCACTGGTGCCGTGGGGGGATTATCTTCAAGACCGGCCCCGACGGAAAATCTCATGCATTCAATCTCGACGACACTCCCAACCGGTGCAAGAAACCCGAACAAGGGATCATCGCCCGGGTCACGGCATACGATGTTTCAAATATCTATCTCGGTGGAAAACTCTCCTTCCTTCCCTCGGAGATCCGAAAGTCCACACAGGAGAACCATCCGGTCGGAACCGTCGTCAAGGCCATCATCGAGAAAGGCACCTGCAAAAGTATGGAGAAAGCCGCAGGCGCGGACCTTGAGAAATTCCTCAAAGATGAGGCGGCAAAGCGTACCGAGCCAAAGGCCACCACTCCGGCAGCGGCTCCTCCCCAGACTCAGCAGCCCAAACAGGAACCCTGCACGTCCCCTGCGGCTGCACCGGTCCAGAAAACGAAGGAGCCGAAGAAAGACGAGTGGGGCGACGAGCGCGAACGGTTTCTCGGTCTCCTCAATAGCACCGACCGGGAAGGCATTCCCGCGCTTTTACAGTACCTTATCGAGAAGACCGATTTCTTCATCGCACCGTCGTCCACGAAATACCACGATGCCCGGGATGGTGGGTTGCTCCACCACTCCCTCAAGGTCTACGATAACCTCGTGGCGCTCTCAAAGATGTTCGCCGTTGATGTCTCTCCCGAATCCCTGACTATCATCGCACTTTTACACGACGTATGCAAGGTCAATTTCTACAAGATGACGAAAAAGGCCCTCCCGCGCAAAGACGAGAAAGGAGAGCTCGTTCTCGACGATTTCGG
>JACTVF010000234.1 GCA_019695435.1 Methanoregulaceae archaeon
AGATCCCTGGCAGACCGCTGAGGTTGCCGGTCCGAAAAAGGCATCAGTCATTACAAAGCCTGCAATAGCGCAGGCCGTCATCCGCCGGGCACAGCACCCGGTGCTCCTCATTGGGCATAATGCCGCGGCGATTGATATAGGTGAGAGAAAACTGATCGATTATCTGCTCGATCTGGCCCGGGTGCGGGCAATCCCGGTGATTGCCACAGGTCATGTCAACAGGGCATTGAAGGAACGAGGATATACCGGCGCCATCATTATGCCGGCCGTTGAGGCTGGCCACCGGATTACCGACCCCTGCTGGAACGGACCGGACGGAAAAGGTCCCTGCGATCTTGTGATTATCGCGGGTCTGCCATATCCCATGGCATGGACGCTCCTCTCCGGGTTCAAGCACTTTGCCCCGCACACAAAGACGATTACGCTCGACAACACCTACCAGCCCAACGCGAACTGGTCGTTTTCAAATATATCTCTCAAAGAATGGCAGGAGTGCCTTGAGGCAACCGTGGCAGATACCGGAACGGAGGGATCGACAGATGTTTGAGGATATTCCGGTGGATGTAGGGCTCGTCCATGTCGGCGAGCGGATCCGGAAAAACGACATGTATGTGGAACTGGGTGGCCCGTCCATACCGGAGAAGTTTGAACTCGTCCGGGTGAAAAAGCCTGAAGAAGTCCGTGACGGGGCGATCACGGTAGTCGGCCCGGATCTCCCGGAAATGGAAGAGGGGAAGAAGTACCCGCTGGGCATTCTCATCGAGATTGCCGGGCCCGAACTGGAAGAAGATATCGAAGGCGTGATCGAGCGCCGTATCCACGAATATTCCAACTATATCGAAGGGTTCATGCACCTCAACCAGCGCTACGACATCTGGGTGAGGGTCTCAAAAAAAGCCTATGCCCGGGGCTTTACGACGCTTGCCTATGTCGGGAACGTCCTGCTTGCGCTCCTTAAGAACGAGCTGCCTATCATCGACCAGATGCAGGTTACATTCTTTACGGACCAAGAGAAGATCTCGGCCCGGTATGCCGATGCAAAAGCGATATATGAGGCGCGGGACGCCCGCGCCCGGGGACTGACCGATGACGACGTCGACGTCTTCTATGGGTGCGCCCTCTGCCAGTCGTTTGCGCCCAGCCATGTCTGCGTGATCACGCCGCAGCGGTACGCAAACTGCGGGGCTATCAGCTGGTTCGACGGGCGGGCGGCAGCACGGATCGATCCCAAGGGCCCGATCTTTCCCATAGAGAAGGGAGAGTGCCTCGACCCGGTGCTGGGAGAATATACCGGTATCAACGAGAGCGCAAAGAAACGATCGCTTGGTGCCGTCCACCGGATCTACTTATACAGCGCGTTTGCCTACCCCCATACCTCCTGCGGCTGTTTCGAGGGGATTGCGTTCTATATCCCCGAGGTGGAAGGATTCGGGATCGTGATAAGGGGGTATAAGGACGTGACCGTGAATGGCCTGCCGTTCTCGACAATGGCGGATTCGACCGCCGGCGGTCGTCAGGTTGACGGGTTTCACGGGATCTCGCTTGAGTACATGCGATCCCCCAAGTTCCTTGCAGCTGACGGAGGTTATGCCCGGGTCACGTGGATGCCGTCAGATTTGAAGGAGCAGATGAGGGAGTTCATCCCTGCGGATCTCTTTTCACGGATCGCCACGGAAAAAGAGGTCAAAACCGTGAGCGAACTCAGGGACTTCCTCTCCTTGCATGCGCACCCGGTCATGGAGCGGTGGACGGCAGAAGAGACTGTACCAATGAACGGGACGAACGGCGCCGTGCAGGTCTTTTCGGGGGGGGACTTTCCGATCACATCGGGAGGCTTTAAGATCATCTTCAAGAACGCCCGGATCACCGCAGACCGGGTGATCATCGAGCCGATCCCACAAAAAAAACCGGGGGCTGACAAATAATGGCCGACAGAACTACCCATGACGGGAAAAAGATACAGAATGCCGCTCAGGCACAGGAGGCCATCCCCCGGCTCCTTGCGATGCTCTCCGGGAAAGAGCGGATTGAACTCGAGAATTTTTTGATGGAGATCGGCGACCTCGAACTCTGGATCCCCACCGGATCTGCCGCAGCACCGCAGGGGACGCCTGCCGCAGCACGACCGAAACCTGTGACGCTTTTTTCTGAGACGTTTCTCCCCCCAAAAGAAGAATTCGTGGGCCGGATCCATGAAGTCCGCCTCGGTGCGACAAAAAGTGAGGGCGGCAGCCGGAGCAGGTCCCTTGTTATCGGGGGATCCAATTACCCGCCATTTGTAAGCGCTGACCACCCGGCAGCCCATCCGCCGGTCTTTGCACTCGACGTTTTCGACATGGAGCTGCCGCTTCCGAAAGTGCTCATGGAGAATGTCAGGGACGTGATAAGCGATCCTGCCGAATGGGCGCGGATGAACGTAAAGAAATACGGCGCCGACATGATCACCGTTCACCTCATGTCCACCGATCCGCTTATCCGGGATGCATCGCCCGAAGCAGCGGCCCGTACCGTTGAAGAGGTGTTGCAGGCAGTCGACGTCCCGCTGATCATCGGCGGGTGCGGGGATCCGCACAAGGACGCGCAGGTCTTTTGTAAGGTGGCAGAAGTCGCCGATGGAGAGCGGCTGCTTTTAAATTCTGTCACGCTCGGTATGAATGAGGCAAAGACACTGGACTTGGTCGCCCGGGCGGCAAAGGAGCACGGACACGCGGTACTTGGTTTCACCGGTCTCGAACTCAACCAGGCAAAGGAACTCAACCGCCGGCTCTACGAGCATCTCCCGCCGGAAGATATTGTGATGGACCTCACGACCGTCGCGCTCGGGTACGGGCTTGAGTACTCGTTTACCATCCACGAACGGGCCCGGCACGCGGCGCTGATGGGGGATATCGAACTCCAGCAGCCGACCATCTCTGCGTCCACCAATGCCTGGGCGGCCCGCGAGGCATGGATGAAGATGGACAAGAAATACGGCTCGCGGGGGCTTCGCGGCCCGCTCTGGGAGACGATCAATGCGCTCACGCTCCTCCTTGCCGGGGTCGATATCTTTATGATGATGCACCCCGCCGCTATCCGGACCTGCAAGGACACGATCCGTATGTTTGCAGAAAAAGACGCACCGGCGCCGGACGGAGTTGCCCGCTGGGCGACGATGAAGATCTAAAAAAGGGTGTGTGGATGTCGGAACGCGAACCCAAAAAAACCATAAAAGAGATCAGCCCCATCGACGTGTACAAACTTCTCCCCAAGACCAACTGCAAGGAGTGCGGCGAGGCCAACTGCATGGCATTTGCGACGAGGGTGGTCAACGGGGAGCTTGCCGTTGACAACTGCCCCCCAATCACCAAGGAGGAGTACCAGGTCAATTTTACCAAACTCGAAGATCTCATGGCACCCCCGGTCAGGACAGTTCTTGTCGGGACGGGCGACCGGGCCATGAAACTGGGAGGAAAGTATGTCCTGTACCGGCATGAATTCACCTACCACAATCCCACACCGATCGCTATCGATGTATCCGACGACCTGTCTGAAGATGAGCGTACCGCACGGGTCAGGGCTGTTTCGGATTTTTCCTACAACTACATCGGTCGCGAGCTACGACTGGACGCCGTCGCGATCCGCTCTACCCAGCACGAGCCGGCTGCATTTGCATCTGCGGTAACTGCCGTTGCCGCCCAGACCGAACTGCCGCTCATTCTCTGTACCTACGATGCGGCGATCATGGCCGCCGGCCTTGCCCACATACGGGAACGCCGCCCGCTCCTCTACGCGGCGACAAAGGACAACTGGGAGGAGATGGCGGAACTCGCCCTGCGCTACGGGTGCCCGCTCGTGGTATCAGCCCCCCACGACATTGCACTCCTGCGATCGCTTGTTAAAACGCTCGTTGAATATGGCGTAGCCGATCTCGTCCTCGACCCGGGAACGGCAGTTGAGCCCGGCCTGTCAGGGACGATCCATGCCTTCTCGCAGATCCGCCGGGCGGTCTTTGCCGATCGCGACGAACTCCTGGGTTACCCGCTTCTCGGTACCCCGATTACTGCATGGATCTCGCCCGAGATCTCGCACGAGCTGATCCAGTGGAAGGAGGCCTGCGCCGCATCGATGCTGCTCTCCCGGTACGCTGACCTCCTGATCC
Organism: Methanoregulaceae archaeon; assembly: GCA_019695435.1. GTDB lineage: Archaea > Halobacteriota > Methanomicrobia > Methanomicrobiales > Methanospirillaceae > Methanoregula. Next base: position 4,139 of record JACTVF010000234.1, read on the forward strand.
TCCACAGTCTCGAGGGCTGGGTGCTCCTGCCCCAGCTGATCTGGCGGTTCAACATCTACACCGACCCGCGAAAACCGGTCTCGGTCGATACCGGCGTCAGAATATTCGGGTCGCCGAAAAAAGACGCGCCGGTGCTTATTACCACCAACTATGCGCTCACCTATTTCACGGTCGAGAGCGACATCAAGGCTGCGGGTATTGACTGCTTTTTGATTGTCATCGACACCGGCGGCAACAGTGTGGAGAGCGCGGTCGCCGGCCGGTACCTGAACGCGGAGACAATAGCGGCCGCCCTCAAGGATACCGGAATAGCCGACCGGGTCAATTACCGGTACCTGATCCTCCCCGGGCTTGCCGCCCGCC
>JACTVF010000235.1 GCA_019695435.1 Methanoregulaceae archaeon
AAGCTGACCGAGTATGTGATCGTCGATCCGGCACCGATAAAACTCATGGTCTGCCATGGGTCCTCCTGAACGCTGAGGTGGTCGCTGATGATATCCGGATGGGAAAGCCCGATGGCAGATGTGTAGCCGTTCGTGAGGGTTATGGTGGCCGTTCCTTCATCCCCGGGAAAGTACGAACCTGTGTCCATGGTCACGTTTGAGACATAGACCAGCGCAGCGTCATCGATATTGGTAGTAGTACTCGTCGACGAACTTGTCGAAGTGCTTGTCGAGCTGCCGGAAGTACTGCTGTCAGCCGAGACCGCCGATACCATCAGTAGTATCAGAATAAAACTAAAAATCGCCAGTTTTATCTTCATAGATTCTCCGTCTTTTTGTGCAATTTCCTGGCCGCATGTTTGCGGGATTATGTACCGGTGATGAAAGCCCGGTGTGTATTTGCCGGGAGATATAAACGTACATGGCCGGATCCTGTATCCCGGTTCGGGAGCCCCTCCCGGAGAGGTCACGTGCATCTCCATTCATGCCGAAGATAATATATTCACAGCATAAGATGCGGCGAATTATGTGCAAAAACCATGATATCATTAACCGGCGAGTTCACTATATCTGAATACGCACCTCTCTCACGGTATAAATGGTTTGCCGAAAAGTGATCAATCGCGGGCAGGCCGCCTTCCAAATAAGGTATCTCGGTCGCCGGTCCTGCAGGAAAATGTTGCCTTCCACACGGGAATGTACATGAACGAGTGGTGGGTCCAGGCGTCGGCGCATCGGGAGAATTTAGACGGGTACGACAGAATGTCGTGCCGGAATCTCCGGGGACATGTTCCTGGGGACCAAAAATGACGGGAAAACGGACTGATCAGAATTTAAGCCCGGATTCGATTCTTTCCTGGAGGTTTTTGCCGTGTGAACCGTTCCAGTACAGTTTCCTGCACCGATCACACCAGAAGAAGGTATATCCATTCCGATCACGGGGAGCGTACACGACATCATCGATCTCGTCTTCCTGTGCCTCCCGCAGCACCGTGTTGCAGAGTGAGCACCGGCTCATGGGGAGGCGTCGTTCGACCAGCCCCAGATCGACCAGCTGCTTCACTTGTGCAAGTACATCCCCCGCCATGACAAGCACTGCCATGTCGTTTCCTCTCCGGGCAAGCTCGTGGTCCCGGGTCAGCAGGATCCGGTGTTCGTCATGTGCCAAGGCAAGGAGCAGGGTATCCTCATCTGCATTCCCGCTCCGGAACCCATTTGCACTGATCGTATCGTAGCCCATGAACCGGAGGTACCGGGTGAGCGTGCCAAGCATCCGGTCCGCGACAAACCGGGTCTCGCACGGATCGCATTCAGGCAACATGGCGCACGATCTCGATGGTCTCGCCGCAGCTGGTGCACTGCCGGTCGTCAAGGCCCGTAATCCGGCTGGAAAACCCCCGCCGCTCGATGAGCAGCGCACCGCAGGCCGGGCAGTATGTGTTCTCATACCGGTGATGGGCGACGTTTCCCAGGTACGGGAACCGGAGCCCGAGTTCTTTTGCCCGTGTACAGATCTTCTCGAGCAGGGCAACAGGAGTCGCACCGCGATCGGTCAATTTGTAATCCGGGTGGAACGCCGAGAAGTGCATGGGCGTCTCGGAGCCCAGGTGTTCGATCACCCAGCGGATGAGAGCCTCCTGCTCATCCATGCTGTCGTTGAGGCCGGGGATGACAAGCGTCACGGTCTCGATGTGCATGCCCAGCTCGCGGGCGAGCACTGCCGCGTCCAGCACCGGCTGGAGGTGCGCCCCGCAGATCTTCCGGTAAAAATCGTCGGAAAAAGCCTTGATGTCCACCCTGAATGCCGCGAGCATGGGGACGAGCTCCCGCAGGGCCTCCTCGGTGATATAGCCATTGGTCACGTAGCAGGTCCCCAATCCCCGTGACCGGGCGAGCGTGCCCATGTCAAGCGTGTACTCGTGCCAGATGGTCGGCTCATTATACGTCCAAGAGATGCTCGCGCTCCCGCTCGAAAGGGCACGGGCCACCCCTTCTTCTGGGGAGAGGGGAAAGAGGCGGGAGCTCGTGGTGTCTGCCTGCGAGATCTGCCAGTTCTGGCAGTGTTCGCACCGGAAGTTGCACCCGATGCCGCCCAGCGAATACGACAGGGTACCGGGCAGATAGTGGAAAAGTGGTTTTTTCTCGATCGGATCGACCGCTTCGGCACTCACGAGGCCGTACGTGGTGGCATACAGTATCCCTCCCTCGTTCTGCCGCACCCCGCAGATCCCGTGCTTTCCGTCGGCAATTGTGCAGCGGTGGTTGCACAGCGAGCACTTCACCGCCCTATTCTCCTTTTTCACATACTGGCGCGCTTCATGCATAACCAGGGCCCTCCGATGAGCAGCTCTAAATCGTTATTTCTCCGTATCTTTTTCTTCCCCGGTTTCAACTGTGTCGTCGTCAACCTCAAGGACAAAAGATCCCCGGTATTTGCAGTTCTTGCAGAGATACACCTGTCCCATATATCCCCCGGCAACCGGGAAGATCTCACGGCTCTTACAGACCGGACAGTATAACATGATCGGTACTTCCTCAGAACAACTCTATATGAGCATCCTGCACAAAAACTAGTGCAATGAAGACGGTCGTTATCTCGCTTGGCGGCTCGATCCTGATCCCGGAACTTAAGGAAAACCGGATCCAGGCATATCTTCCGGTACTTGAAAAAATTGCCGCAAAGCACCGGCTCTTTGTGGTGGTCGGCGGCGGTGGCGGGGCACGGGACTATATCTCGGTCGCCCGGCGTCTTGGCATCGACGAGGGCACATCAGACGAGATTGGCATTCTCGTGACCCGGCTCAACGCGACGCTCTTGATCGCTGCGCTCGGTGAGTCTGCCTACCCCAAAGTTGCTGAGAGCCACTCCGAGGCGAAAAAATTCGCCGAGTCAAAAAAGATCGTGGTCATGGGGGGGATCACCCCGGGCCAGACGACGGATGCGGTCGCCGCTGTTCTTGCCGAACGGGTACACGCCGATGTTTTTGTCAACGTGACCTCGGTTAACGGCATCTATGATAAGGACCCCAAAAAATTCACCGGCGCGAAACACTACCGGACGCTCACGCCTTCGCAGCTCATCGATATCGTGGGAAAGGGCGGTCTCGGGGCCGGATCGCATAATGTCCTTGATATCATCGCCGCCCGGGTGGTGGAGCGCAGCCACATCCCGCTCGTGGTGCTTGATGGCACGACGCCGGAAAACCTTTCCGACGCCCTTCTTCGGGGGAAGTTTGACGGCTCGATCGTCAGCGGGACAAAGGAAAAGATCCTCCCGCTTTAAATTATCCCGTGAAATCGTTCAGATATGACGAGGACCTCCTTTTCTTCCCCTGCTTTAACGATGAGTGCCGCCGCCCCCGAAGGGACGTCCCCGCAGCGGACTAGTGACTAAAAAAAGATTGAAACAATTTCCTGCCCCGTTGGACCTCTAGTGAGGCCCTGAATCGGGGAACCCTCTTTACCTTTTTTTCTTGATTTCCATTGTTCCGGTGAGAATCCGACAGGTTCATGCGAGTTTTTTTAAGACCGCTGAACGGCAGGTATTTTTAACGGCCACGGACAATATTGTAAGACGCGGGGTAGTAGGGTAGCCTGGTCCATCCTAGAGCGTTTGGGACGCTTTGACGGCGGTTCGAATCCGCCCTACCCCATGAGTGTATGAAAAAACAGGATGCTCTCCGGATCTATTCCATTCTTCTCAAAACATACCCGCATGCCCGCGAATCCCCGACGACCATCTGCTGTGGCACGCCATTTGAAGTGCTGATATTAACGATTCTCTCTGCACAGACAACCGACCGGGCCGTGCTCATGGTAAAAGAGCCGCTCTTTTCTGCCTACCCGACCTCAGAGGCCCTTGCCCGTGCGGAAATTCGCGACGTCGAGCCCATCATCCACAGCCTTGGTTTCTACCATGCAAAGGCACGGCACATCATCGCGGCTGCGAAGACTCTGATGGCTGACTTTGACGGGGAGGTACCGGATACCATGGAAGCGCTGCTCTCCATTCCCGGCGTCGGTAGGAAGACTGCAAATATCGTGCTGTACCACGGCTTTGGGAAGAACCACGGGATCGCTGTGGATACCCATGTGCGCAGGCTCGCTCAGAGGATCGGGTTCTCGGATACGGACGATGTCAAGGTGATCGAACGCGATCTCATGGCCCTGTTTCCCCAAAAAGAGTGGGGGGACCTCACCGATGTGCTCATCGCCCACGGCAGAGCATGCTGCATGGCAAAAAAACCGCAGTGCCCGGTTTGCGTGATAAAAATGTGGTGCCGCTATTACCGGATAAACCCGGAAAACTAAAAAGGCAAAAAAAGTTTTTTGCACTTCGTCTTTTTGTATTTCGCTCTGTCTGATAGATTTCAGTACCCAATAAAGAACCGGATTACCTGGAACGAGGTATATCCAATCAATGCACTGACCGGTATCGTAAGGATCCAGGCGATCACGAT
>JACTVF010000236.1 GCA_019695435.1 Methanoregulaceae archaeon
AGACCCTACACTCAACAGGAAATCTGGTGGATACGGAACGAGAGAATGTTCTGTGCGTGTGATGCAAACTACTGGCTCACCCGCTACGCCTATTTCAAAAACCGCGAGAACTTCATTCAGCGGTTCAAGCCAGAGGTAGCGCAGCAAGTCTATTTCAATGTTATTTCCGAGTTGGAGAAGAGACGGGCTGCTATCCAATTGATCTGTCTGAAGGCGCGACAATTGGGCATGTCAACAATCACCGAACTTCTGGTAACCCATCGTATTCTCTTCAGTCACGGTGTGAACGCCGTCATCGCGTCAAGTGCTCAACAGCAGACTCGAAAAATGCAGGGGATGATATTTATAGCGTACGACTACCTTCCCTACTGGCTTGCACCGCGATTCACTAGTCGTGTGGAATCCGATAAAGGTCAGTTGCTTTTCGGTGGCATTAATTCCGGCGTGGACTTCCAACACGGATCGCAGACAACAGGTATTGCTCGCGGTTCTACGCCGGTTGTTATCCACCTGAGCGAGGTCGCGGCCTATCCTAATGCTGCGGACTTGATTGAAGCATCTCTGTTCCGAGCGGTTCACGAATCGCCCAGTGTCTTCATGGTACTCGAATCTACGGCAGAAGGTGTCGACAATTGGTGGCATAAGACTTGGAAGTCATCGGTTCGTGGTTGGTCGAAGGGGGAGTCGAGACTCTGCCCTCTATTTTTACCGTGGTGTGTTGCAACAGATAATTACCCGAACGAAACGTGGTTGCGAACACGTCCAGTCCCAAATGATTTCGCGCAGACAATGCTTCCTGAAACCAGGACCATGATCGCGAAAGCGGAGATGTACATTCATAATTCCGGAGTGCTCAAAGCAACGCTTGGCGACAATTGGCGTATGGCTCTGGCACAAGCATGGTATTGGGAGACAGAGTTCAAGCAGGCGCGTGAAAAAGGCAAAGAGAAATTATGGGCTCAGGAGATGCCGACGACGCCAGATGAGGCCTTCCAAGGCAGTTACGATTCTGTTTTTGGTAGCGATCTCATAGAAGAACTAAACGAAAACCGCAAGCAGGATTACGATATCTACGGTTTGACCGGGCATGGCATCGAAGACAAGTTCGAGCCAGCAGACGAGGAAATTGATTTTTCGAAACCGCGTCGGATTGTTAAGTATGAGAACCGCAAGGGAACTACGTACTCATGGGAAATGGTTCCACTAAAGCGGGATCTCATCGAAGATGGCGAAGGAGACGATCCCGAAGCGGCCGAAGCACAGGCCGATGGAAAGTTGCTAATCTTTCATCACCCAGAGCCAGGATTCGACTATACGGTTGGCGTTGATACTGGGGGCGGCGTTGGTGGAGACTCGACCGCCATCGCGGTTTGGCGCAAGGGCGTGCGGGGGATGCCGGACGTGCAGGCGGCGGAGTTCGCCGGAGCCTTTGTGTCCCATGTCGAAGCGTATGCGTTCATCATGGTCATTGCTGCGTATTATGCGATCCACATGAAGGACCAGCAACCGAAAGAGCCGTTGGTCTCGATCGAGCAGATCGCTTCGGTCGGTGATACCTGCCAACCGCAAATGCGATTGATGGGCTATGGACGGTTTTTCCTTTTCCACTTCTACGACACAAAATCAATCAAACCGCGCAAATCGAACAAGATGGGTTGGCGCACTTCGGGTTGGTCGCGTCCCATCCTTGTCGATGGTTTCGTTCACTCCGTCAAGAACGCTTGGGCGACGGTTCACTCCCCCTTCTTATTGGGTGAGATGCGAACATTCGAAGTCCACTTGAAGAGTGGCAAAGAAAAATTGGAACACGCCGACGGTGACCACGACGACCGCATCTTTTCCTCTGCCATCGCGATCTTCACTTCCCACGATATGGAAGCGATGGTCGAACGCGGCAAGCACCGTCCCACGCCCATAGGAACCAAATACCGGCCCCCAATCTCGCTAGAACCGAGCGGTTGGACGGTTCCGACGAAGACTGGCGCACTCGAATCCATGATGGTGAATGTGAAAACTACAACAGAGTTGGAAGACTATCTCGCGAATGAAAGGCTTTCCTACTAATGCCCGAGCGCAATGCCAAAGGAACGTTTAGTTCTATCGTCTACTTCGAATCGCCTACGGGGAAAATCTCGTTGCCCGGAACCGCGGATTCCAACGAGCGTGGCCAGAACGGATGGTTGCGGAAAGAAGCGAATACGCTTCAAGCGGTCGATGAGTTGCAACGCCGGATGGAAGAGCAGGACCGCAGAGAACTTCGAGGCTTGCTCGAGCGGGACGAAGCGGTTTTCGAGCGTAAGCGGGAGATCACGAGAAGCAACCTCTTGAAGACCCTGACCAGCGGTTCGACCACACCATACGAGCGAGAATTCATCCGCGAGTACCTAACCATGTCGCAGGACCGCAAGAAGAAGTTCTACAACAAGGACAAAGAAATTCAAGCCTATTTCATGGCAAGAGAATACGACGATCAAGGGAACAACCTGATTTCGGAATGAGGTAAGGGATGGCAGAGTTTGGTTTGAACTTCATGGAGTGGCAGGCGCCGCCGGCAGTCGACAAGGACGGCAACAAGGTCAAAGAAGAACGCCTGCTTTCCTGGTGCCAGGAAGCCGTGCAGGAGGGCCAGGCATGGCTCAAGATGCAGCGCGGTTATGGGGACATGCGGAAGGCCCTGGACATCCTCTCAGGCAAGGGAGGGCCGCAAACCTTCGACTACCGCTCGCGAATTAACACCAATCGGTTAAAGCGGAATATCCGCGAGATTATTGGAACTCTGTCGGATATCCGTCCGATGTGGGGGTACCACTCTGACAACGAGGCCTTCCAAGGACAGGCCGAGATGATGAATAAGTTGTCGCGAGCAACTTATGTCCAGAACATGTACGACCGCGACATCCATGATGCGCTCGCGTTTGCGGCAGCTACCTGCACCGGCTATCTCCGCCCCGTATTCACTATTGACCCGATGGGAGATGATTTAGGAGAAATCCGCCTTAAGTCTTACGGTTCTCCGTCGATTTTGCCTGTCCAGATGCCAGCAAACAACGATATTCAGAAGGCCTATGCAGTCACTATTGTCGACAACGATCCAGTCTGGGTAGCGCACGCGATGTGGCCGGAGTTTCAAGACCGTATCCGCCCCACTGGAAGCCAGTATTGGTACTCACAGGAAACCCGGGTACCGCAGTCAGGAAACCTTTTCCGGCGGATTTGGGGAAGGGCAGCGACCCAAGCGGCCGGCGGAGCCGAATTGCTCTGCGAAATCCGCTACACCTACATCAACGACCTGTCGATCAACATGACCGACCATGACATCACGATGGGGGAACCCGGCACTTCGTGGTTCTATATCGTTCCCTTTAAGGGAAAGCAAATTCCCGCAGGTCGCGACGGCAATGGGATGCCGATTACTCTGGCGGCAACCGCTCGCGATGCCCGGATTTATCCTCGCCGCCGCTTGGTGGTTCACACCGACAATGTGATCCTCTACGACGGTCCTTCCTTTGACTGGCATGGCAAAGTTCCACTGGTTCCATTCTGCCTAGATCCGTGGCCGTGGGAAGGAATCGGTTTTTCGCTGGTGCGTGATGGATACACAATCCAGGAAAGTGTGAATGAACTAGACCGCGGCATGATGGACGTGAACCGATCACGCCTCAATGTCTCACTTGCCTTCGATACCAACGCGGTTTCAAAGCGAGAAGCGCAGCGGTTTGATCCGATGGAACCGCGAGCCCGTATCGGTTTTGATGGATCAATGGTCGAGAAGCCGTTCCAATTGGCGATTCCACCCGAAGTGCTGCAGATTCCGCCGCAGGTGCCTGAGTTAAGGGACCACCTGATCCAATGTATGGATGACCAGATGGCACTCAAAGATGTTATGGGGCTTGCCAAAGCGCGTGCGGGTGGCCCAGGAGATGACATCAACAAACTGATGGATGCTCAGGGGCCAATCGTCAAAGATATGTCCCGCAGCATGGAACGATCATTGCGAGATTTGGGCGAGATGATGAAATTCCTCATGCTGCAGTATTACGATGCGAAACGTGTGATGCAGATTGTGGGTGAGGATGGAATCACACCGCAGACCTTTGATTACGACCCAACCTCGCTGGTTCCGAGCCACATGCCGGGCGAGAATCCGGACGCTCCTTCGATTTATGGCAAGATCGAACGTGCGCGGAAATTCGCAAACACCTTGAAATTCTTCATTACACCAAACTCGCTGCACGCAATCACCCAGATGAGCCGCCAGTTGCTCTATCTGCAACTCTATCGTGCGCAGTTCCCAATCGACTCCAGAACCGTCGCGGAAGCGCTGGACATTCCGAACTACGGAAATCGTCCCGACGGGAATACTGTGCATGAGCGTTGGCTGAACGAGCAGGAAACCAAACTTGAAATGGCGTCACGCCTCGCACAGTTGAAAACTTCACTTCCAGGGTTACAACAACCGCCATCGCCACTAGGCCCCGGGGGTGCCGCT
>JACTVF010000237.1 GCA_019695435.1 Methanoregulaceae archaeon
AGACCGCAACGGCACCGGTGACACTCGCGAATGCCGCAAACGAGAGCAGGAATGCACAGAGGAGTCTTATCCGCGGGTCCTGCATGCAGCCTCCCTGATGCCCTCCGGCGTGAGTGCCAACGGACTTCTCCCGGTGCAAATGAGTTTCTTTACCAGAGGCGGCGCATGCTGCCAGCGCACGACCGCCCCGGGCATATCTCCGCAGTCGGCCAGTTCCTCCCCCACAATTTCCCAGATATGGTCGATGTCGGGGAAGATACTCTGCTCGTGAGTGAAGATCACGGTGATCCCCCCGGCCCGTTTGTTCAACTGCCCACAGACCCACTCTTTTCCCGGGCAGTCAAGCGACGAGAACGGCTCATCAAGCAGCAGGAGATCGTAGTCCCGGGCAAGGACGCAGGCAAGGTGCAGGCGCTTGAGCTCGCCCCGGCTCAGCGAGAGTGCCGCTGTTTCTCCTGTGACATCGATCCCCGCTGACCGGATAACTGCATCCGGATCAAGGTCCCATGACCGGCATTCCTCCGCGACGGAGAGGCCGGTGACATGGTACTCAGGGAACTGGAACGAGAGCATCATCTGGGGTATATCATCCCGGATTACCGTGCCGCTTTCCGGTGCAAGCAACCCGGCCATCATAAGGGCAAGCGTGGACTTCCCGCTGCCGACATCCCCGCTCACAAGATGAACACCCGGGAAAAAAATGCCGTTAGCCGTAAGCGACCATAACTGATGGCCCATGGTGAGGTGATCGAGAACGAGTCTCATACCGGCCACCTCCACGAGAACGGGTAAAACGGGGTATCAGCAAGCAGGGGAAAGACAGCGGCCGGCGTCCCGGCATGCACAACCCCACCTCCCTCAATATAAACGAGGTGATCCCCTTCTGCGGCGGTTTCCATCTGCTGCGTACACCGTATAACATATCCAGCACCCGATGCACGGAGTGCCGTGTTCAGCCATGCACACCGGTCAGCGTCAAGATGCGAATCGCATTCATCAAGAATAAGAACACGCGGCCGGCCGATGAATGCCGCTGCGAGTGCGACGAGGATCTTTTCCCCCCCGCTCAGGTCCTGCATATTCCGGTCGAGCAGCCGGGTGATGCCCATCGTTTCCATACATGCGCGAACTGACCGGTCGGTCTCCCTGCAGGGAGTGTGACGGAAGCGCAGCGGGGAGGCCAGTTCGTCTGTTACCGTGGAAAAGAGGATGTTCCGGTCCGGGAACTCGTTCACGTACCCGATCTCAGTCTCCCGGGGGGCACAGCCATCCACGAGCACCGTCCCGCAGTCAGGTTCTGCTATGCCGGCGCACAATTTTAAAAACGTACTTTTACCGCTGCCATTCGGACCGATCACCGATGTGACGCCCGGGGCGATCGCAAGCGTATCAATGGCAAGGTGCCGGTACCGGATATTATCAAACGTGATCATGGCAGGTGCCGCGCGATCAGGTACGCAGCGCCGGTCTTGACCGCATCACCCGGAAGGAAGATTATCATCCCCAGAAAGAACGCGGCAGCCGGGGCCATACCCGTAGAACCGATCAGCCATGCTACGCCGCACAGGAGAACAAGCACGGATGCGACGGCCATACCTGCGATCCTGCGCGCCGGCGAGACGGACTCACATGCAATACCGACGATCAGGGCTGCCGGGATAAACCCGATAATGTAACCCCCGGTAGGACCAAGCAGGACGCCAATACCGGCAACACCATTATGGAAGACCGGTAGTCCCAGTGCCCCAAGCGCCACGTACAGCGCGGCCGGGATGACAGCGTCGCGTTTCATCACCGCTCCCGCAAGCAGGACAAAAAATGTCTGGAGGGTAAACGGCGTTGGAACGAACGGGACAGAGATCCATCCGCCGAGGGTGATTAGGCCGATAAACACAGCAGTATATGCAATACGGCGTGAGCGCCGGAGATCGCCAAACATCGTCAACCTCTAAAAATTTGAGGGTTGACGATAAAAGAGTACCGGTCTACTGGTGGAAACAGTCGCCAGCAATCACGCGTTCGAGCTTACCGTTGTCTTTTCGTATGATGAGTGCGCCATACTCATCGATATCGACCGCTTCGCCGCTGAAACTATTCTTGAGCGTCCGTATATCCACCCGGTGTTCGAGCGTGCAGGAGAGACTTTTCCATTCACGGATGATGGTATCGTATTCCCCGCTCTCGATAAGGAGATAATGGCTCTCGAACTCTTTTAAAATCCGGGCAAGGAACGAGGCCCGGTCCACCTCGTGACCAAGTTCAGCGGATATTGAGGTGATATTGTTCTGGAGCGCAAGGGAGAACTGGCTGATAGGGACATTTGCATCGATCCCCATCCCCAGGAGGCAGTAGTGCACATTATCGGCTTCTGCCGCAAGTTCGAGAAGCAGCCCGGCCACTTTCTTGTTCCCGATGAAGATGTCGTTGGGCCACTTGATCAGAGCACCCAGATCGAACTCCTTTCGGATCGCCCGTGCAACCGCGACGGAACCTGCCATGGTGATCATGAAGACGTGATCGATCGGGATATGGGGCTTTAAGACAATCGTGACCCAGATCCCGCCACTTGGTGAGACCCATGCCCGCCCCATCCGGCCGACACCCCCGGTCTGCTCCTCGGCGATGATCACCATCCCGTGCATCTTTTCCAAATCGCCTTCAGCGCAGAGTTGTTTTCCCACCCAGATTGTCGAGGGCGTGTTCTCCAGGTACCTCATCTTCTTCCCGATGAACTTTGTCTGGAGTTTCTTGTGGATCTCGTACGGGAGCAGTTTGCTGCTCATGCGCGTGAGCCGGTACCCCTCTTTCTGCGATGACGAGATGTCGTAACCCATCATGCGTAGTTCGTTAATGTGCTTCCAGACGGCGGAACGGGTAATGCCCAGCTCATTGCTGATGGCCTCTCCCGAAACCGGCCCGTCCGACTTTTCGAGGATTTCCATTACCCTGAATGCAGAGTCCGGCATGGTTATCACCTCTTTGAATTACTGGATTCTTCCGGCAGTGGGCAGGGATCCTTGCCACACACCTGCTTGAGAATGGCGGACTGGTGCTCCATGAGCGTGGCAAGATCGAAGATCCCGGTGACATCGACGACCCCGATGGCGCCGATAGCGTGCCCCTCATGATCCCGTATGGGGGCAACGGTCACCGGCACCCCTTTGTATGCACCCTTTTCGGGTGTTGTTTTTATCACCGTGTTCGATGTGATAGCCTGTTCGAGCACCGGGCCGGTATAATTGCGATCGATCACCCGGCCGTCCTCGATCCGGATGCCGGGTCTCCGTAACGATTTCGCCGTCACCGGAAGGCGGTGGATGATCTCGTGGATGGCCAGCACCACGGGTTCAAGATCTGCTGCCTCCGCAGTTTCACAAAAAGTATAGCGGTGCATCGGACGTACCTCATATCAATCTGGTCTTTTTCCTGCTAGAATAAGGTTTGTGTCCCGGAAGCACAGAATTTTTTTACAAATGCACGGGACGGGTATTCGTGGACGCTCGTGACAACCACCGTTCCCTTCCCCACGGTTTTCTCGATGATAACTGTCGATCCGTTCGCTTCCCCTGCCACATTTCCCTCGTATGTGGGGAATGTCCCGTCGCATTCGATGCAGGAGGGATCGTAGTCCTCCACCAGTGTCGTCCCCAGTTCCGACAACCCGCACGCGACCTTTCGGGGAAAAACCTCGTGCCGGTACGTGACCGGGAATGGCAGCCAGTCATACGCGTCCGCCCGGTCGATCGCGGCCCCGAAGACAAGGATGTTGCCGCCGTTTTCGACAAATGTTTCTATACGCTCTGATGATGCCCGGAGCGCGGGGAGCAGCCGGCAGTAGGCCGGGTTTGCAAACCCGGTGGGGATGATGAGGCACGAGAATGAACCACGGAAAAACGGGGCAGCCAGCATATACGGGGTGACGAGCTCGCACGGGATACCGCATTCCTCGATGTACCTGATAAAATGCTGGGGCGTCTCCCAGACAAATCCCGCCCGGCAGCTCAACCTTTGATCACTCCCAGCGGGGACAGGCGGGCGACAAGGGCCGAGAGCCCGGCGTCATGGACAACCTGAACCACCTCGCTGCTGGGCTTGTAGACCTCCGGCGCTTCATCGGCTATCGCCGCTTCGTTCGGTGCCCGGACAATGATGCCCTGTGCAAGAAGATGGTCTGCCACCTCTTTTCCGCTCAGCCTCTTCTTTGCCTGCGACCGGCTCATGACCCGGCCTGATCCGTGGCAGGTACTGCCAAAGGTGCGTTCCATTGCCGTCGCGGTTCCTTTGAGCACGAATGAGGATGTGCCCATGCTGCCGGGAATAATCACCGGCTGGCCGATCGTAGCAAGATCCCCGGGCAGGTCCCGGGCGCCCGGCCCGAACGAGCGGGTGGCACCCTTGCGGTGCACACAGAGAGTGACCCTGTGCCCGTCAACAATATGCTCCTCGATCTTTGCGACATTATGGGTGACATCGTAGA
>JACTVF010000238.1 GCA_019695435.1 Methanoregulaceae archaeon
CGGTTGGTCCGAATGAGCAGGACAAGATTGTTGGGATAGAGATCAAGTAAGAGATGTGGAGATGTTGGCCGAGAGGTTAGGCGCAAGATTGTGGATCTTGTCTAGGCGGGATCGTTACCCGCACATCTCCCCAAAAGTTGGGGAATTGGCGTAGTTGGGAACGCACCGGTCCTGCAAACCGGGGTCTCCGGATCGTACCCGGAATTCTCCACCATTTTAGAAAGAGGCAACGATGCTCACATGGCTTGAAGAACCGCGGGCACTGCCCATCACCGAACTGCCGAACGAGCCGAAACTCCGCTTGCGGTTGATGGGCCTGCGCAGCGACAACCAAACCGTAGCGGTTATCGCGGACATCGACCCACCCGAGGGCACTCCAGAACGCCAGAAATCCGTGATCGAGAATAAACTTGCGGCTCTGCGGACTCAGATTGACATGTACCTCGACGAGGGTTGCAAGTGCTGGCTTCCCAAGGAATACCAGAAAGAACCGTGCGAGGTTCATGGGGAAGTTTGGGTTGAACAAGAGTTTCCGGCTCCTTAGCTCAGAGGTAGAGCGCTGTCCTGAAAAGGCAGGCGTCGCGGTCTCGAACGCCGCAGGAGCCACCATCTAGGTCTGGACCAAAGGCTGGTCACTAGTTTCGGGAACTAGTCCCTCACGGGAGATGCAGGTTCGAGTCCTGCGACCTAGACCAACTTGTCGGGGTGTGGGCTAAAGGTGAGCCACATGATTTGGGGTCATGTCATCAAGTGAGTTCGATTCTCACCACCCCGACCATAGTATACTAACTACATGAAAACATGTGGTTACTGCGGTACTCAGTTTGACGGAAAAAATAAGGTTTTCTGTAGCAAAAAGTGCTCCTCTCTCCACAGGGCACTCGCCAACCATCGCGAAGGGAAAATAAATAAAGTCCGCAGTTTTCAGCGATGTGCTCAGTGTGGAGTAGAGTATCCACGCCACGATCGTGGCCAGAAGTTCTGTAGTAGTCAGTGTTACGGCCAATTCAAGGTAGGTAAACGTACAGGTGGCCATTCACCCGAAACGATCAAAAAAATCACAGAGACTCATCGGAAAAAGTGGGAGCATATTCCAACAAAGATGTGTCAGGTTTGTGGCAAACCGGTTCGAAGGTTGGCTAGGCGTATCTACTGCTCCAACCCCTGTTCTGCAAAAGCTAAATGGCAGAACGAAAAACACCGTCGCAGTATGATGGACGGGATGGCTAAGAATCATTTTGGATGGAGCACACGCAAAAAAGGTCGCGAGTCGTTTCCAGAAAGATTCTGGAGACAACGCTTGGAACGGCACTCAGCGGCCAAGTTTGAGCAGGAATATGTCGTCAATAAAGCACTGATCGGAGCGCCCGGTCGTGGTAATTACTTTCTAGACTTCTTTTTCTCTGATTACAATATTGATTTGGAAATTGACGGCAGACAACATGAGGAGCGAATTGAGTCTGACACTATCCGTGACCGTGCGTTAACCGCAGCAGGTATTCGCGTCGTCCGGTATCGCTGGCCGAAAGGAAAGACCCGCTTTGAGGAAGGACATAAACAGGCGATGGAATTCATCGCGGTGCTACAGTCTCTACCGGCAAAACCGCACGACGATCCAACTCACGGTTCCCGCGAGCATAAAAAGTTCGCACAGCAGTAGGTAGCAGACAGCGACGAGCGGATCGGATGGGCGAAGTTTGAACACGAAGGCAGTATGGGTCGGTTTCGGTTGGAAGTCAAGAAAAAAGGTTTTGCTCCTTTCGTCCAGCGCATAGGACACAAAACTACGAACTTTGAGACGCTAGTTGGACTCTAGCAGGGAGCACCAAAATTTTCACATCCGTCCGTCCGAAAACCGTGCTATAATTTTCTCGCGTTACTCGGACAACGGTTTCGGCATCCTACCTTCAGAAGGCTCATCATGGCGCATCATCACCACCCCAAGAATGACGACACCGAAATCCTCCGTACCGAGCGGGAGATTCTGCATGTCGAGGAAGAACTCCTGCGCGAAACGCAGGAAACCCATCGCGACGTGGAACGAATCGAACGTCGTCTTCGCCCCACACACCTTTCTCAGTCAGCCGCAATCCAGTTCTCAGGAGATAATTCCGTTATGGCAAACAATGTGCTCGTTCTCAATGTCGGTCAGACCTCGACCGCCTCGCCCATCACCTTCTTGGCAGACGGGGTAACTCCGTCAGGCGCCACCTACAGCGCCGCAACCTACACCTTCAGCGACCCGTCGGCAACCGTTGTTCTGAATCCTGACGGCGTCACCGCAACCGTAACTGGCGTCGCGGCCAGCACCGGCCCGGTTACGGGATCCGTCACGTTCACTGCCACCGACACCGATAGCGTCGTATCGACCTGGACGCAGTCATTCACGGTTCAGACCGATGCCGTTACGCCTCCGCCTCCAGAGCAGTTGTCTCAATCGAGCGCCGTCACCTTCTCCACACCTACGCCCTAACCCTTCACGGGTTGGCGCCACGGAGCGGTCGGGTAAAACCGGCCGCTCTTCTGTGTTTGAAAGGGAACCGATGACGCTATACGAAAACGAGCACCGATTGTTCCCGGAAACCGATGGCCGCTCAATCCTCCGCCGAACCATGCGCTATTTGATGGACGTGGCTGGCGGCGGGTCCGCGTGGTGTACGAAGCGGGATATCCGCGATGCGATTGGGCTGATTGGGGAGCGGTTGTAGCGGTCGAAAAATAGTTGGCAAAAACCGTTCGGTTTGTGGTAGAGTTCCGTCAGTGCATTAAACGCAACTGAATAGTCCTAGCTCCCGACTGAAAATGGAGCGCAAATTCTATGATGACCAGAACCGCCAAACACGAATCCATAGCAATGACCGGGAAGCGGGTCATTGGATGGGATATGCGCGTTTGAGGGGTCTGTGTCGGCAGTTTCGTACCAACAGACCTCTCGCCTAGTGCGGGAGGTTTTCATTTGGCAGCAACTTGACAATCGATTCACAAGATTTAGGGGAGTAGGCTAACTGGAAAACTGCTGGTCTCCAAAACCAGATTTGACGGTTCGGTTCCGTCCTCCCCTGCCATCCCTCTGTGCCTCAGCGGTCGCAGGACAGTCCTCATAAGACTGCATACGTTGGTTCGAATCCAACTGGAGGGACCAAGTGGAGTCGTGGCCGAGCGGATACAGGCACCTGGCCCTTACCCAGCGGGGGAAACCCCTACGATGGTTCGAATCCATCCGGCTCCACCAACACTTTCTGAAGCAGGCCGTCTGAGTAAGTCCTGCTAACTAGGTACTTCGGGTAAATCCTGTCCTCCAGAGCGGAGTGTTAAATTTTGGAACCGTCAGCTAATTGGAAAGCTCCCGTCCCTTTAAGTCGTGAAATGTCCGTTCGAATCGAGACCGGTTCCACCACCTTCTGCCGCCGTATCGACCTCGGCCTCTACCCGAGTAATCGTAATTGGATGATGCCAGTTCGATCCTGGCCGGCGGTTCCATTTCTGGCCCACAGGACAAAGTGACTCCCGTCGCCTGTTTTTCAAGCAGGACATCTATTGGGTTTGAGACCCAAGTGGGCTACCATCGCCGCAATCTGCCAACCGGCTAGGCACCACGGCTCTCATCCGTGAAACACGAGTTCGAGTCTCGTTTGCGGCACCATCAACCCGTGGTGAAATTGAAGATCACGATACCCTCCGAAGGTTTAGTTCCCGGTTTGAGTCCGGGCGGGTTGGCCATCAAAGTTTCGGGCGTTTGGTGAAACCGGATGATCACAGGAATTTCCTAAATTTCAGTCGGCGGTTCGAATCCGCCAGCGCCCACCATCGGTTTTTCGGTTCCATGGTGTAACGGAAGCATACTACCTTGTCACGGTAGCAGTCCGGGTTCGACCTCCCGGTGGAACCGCCAGTTTTGCGGAGTTGGCCGAGTTGGTCCATGGCGCCGGTCCTACAAACCGGTTTATGATCGGGAGTTCGAATCTCTCACTCCGCACCAAATTTGCGCCTGTCATCTAATAGCAGGATTCTCAGCCGATTACTGAGACATACTCGTGCAAATCGAGTCGGGCGCACCATATGATATGATTCGGTTTTTCGCGAGTATCGTCCAATAGTAGGGCCTTGGCCTTCCAAGCCAATGATGACCGGTGCAAGTCCGGCTACTCGCTCCATATCGAAAGGGGAAAAGACAATGGCAGTCGATACTCACAAAGTAGAAGTCGTGCGGATTAAGTTGGAACCGCACGGCAATGCGGATTCACTCGAAGTCGCGCGAATCTTCGGTTTTACCTGCTGTGTCCAGAAGGGTGCATTCGTCGATGGGCAGTTAGCAGCGTACGTCCAACCGGATAGCGTGGTCGATTCCACCCGACCGGAATTTGCTTTTCTCGCTGGCCACGAACGGATTAGGGTCAAGCGGCTCCGAGGGATCGTTTCCATGGGATTGCTTCTGCCGGTTCCCGAGGGTGCAAGCGAAGGCGATGATCTGGCG